>JABSOG010000180.1 GCA_013216025.1 Algicola sp.
GATCTTGGCGCTATATCAAAGCCAAGGCAGCGCCTTTATTGACCAACTGCAAGGAATGTTTGGCTTTATTCTTTATGATGAAAAACAAGACAGTTATTTGGTTGCCCGTGACCATATCGGTATCATTCCACTGTATTACGGTTATGACGATTTGGGTTGTCTATATGTGGCCTCCGAACTCAAAGCATTGACGCCAGTGTGTAAGCAAATCATCGAATTTCCTCCGGGTCACTACTTGGACAGTAAAGAAGGCGAAATCAAACCGTATTACCAGCGAGCTTGGCGCGACTATGATGCAGTTAAAGGTTCTGACGTCAACAAAGAAGACATTAAGGCAGCCCTTGAGGAGTCTGTACGTACGCATTTGATGTCTGATGTGCCCTATGGCGTGCTGTTGTCCGGTGGCCTTGATTCATCGCTTATCTCAGCCATTGCGCAAAGACATTCTGCCATGCGGGTCGAAGATGACGGTAAATCAAAAGCCTGGTGGCCACAATTGCACTCATTCGCAGTGGGTTTAGAAGGCGCACCCGATTTAATTGCAGCGCAAAAGGTTGCAAAACAAATAGGCACCATTCATCACGAATTGCATTTTACCGTGCAGGACGGTATTGACGCCATCAGCGAGGTCATCTATCACCTAGAAACTTATGACGTGACGACAATTCGCGCATCAACCCCAATGTACTTGATGGCGCGCAAAATCAAGGCGATGGGCATCAAAATGGTGCTGTCGGGCGAAGGTGCCGATGAAATATTTGGTGGTTATTTGTATTTCCACAAAGCGCCAAACGCTGAAGAATTCCACGCAGAAACCATTCGTAAAATCGACCGTTTACACATGTTTGACTGCCTGCGCGCCAACAAATCCATGTCAGCCTGGGGTATTGAGGCCCGCGTACCATTCCTCGATAAAGCGTTTTTGGATATCGCGATGCAACTGGATCCAAAACACAAAATGTGCGGCAACGGAAAAATGGAAAAACACATCCTACGTGAGGCTTTTGAGGGTTACCTGCCAGATGAAGTGTTATGGCGTCAAAAAGAACAGTTTTCTGACGGTGTCGGTTACTCCTGGATTGACAGTTTGAAAGAACATGCGCAAAAGGAGATAAGCGACCAGATGATGGATAGCAAGAGCTTCCGTTTCCCGTACAACACCCCAGAAACAAAAGAAGCGTATTTGTTCAGAAATCTTTTTGAAGATCACTTCCCGCAGTCTGCTGCACTTAAATGTGTGCCAGGGGGCAAGTCAGTGGCCTGTAGTACACCAGAAGCACTAGCATGGGATAAAGAACTGCAAAACAACATTGACCCTTCAGGACGTGCCGTTGCCGGGGTTCACGCGGATAGTTATTGATTGTTGAGGGTGTGGTTAAAAGTTGAGAATTGGGGGCATTCGCCCCCTTTTTTATGCCTTCGGCGATGTGCTGCGCACAAACGGTCAAAAACTTTGCCACGGAGTCGCGGAGGAAAAGAAAGAGGAAGATTTATAAGATTGAAGAAGAAAGAATTCGTTTGTATAAGTTACTGATGGCAACACCTTGCTCTGAGGTTTTCATTTTATTGCTTTTGATTTTTTTACTTTTTGTTTTCCTCTTTCTTTACTCCGTGGCTCCGTGCCTCCGTGTCGAGGTTTTTTTTAAAGGCCGTAGGCCAAAGTAGCAGCGTAGCGTCAAGTAACAGCGCGTAGCGCCAAGAAAGAATCAAACGGGATCATTCTCCGGTTCGCAGTCTTTTTCAGTATCTACCCCGCAATCTTCTTCCTGAGTTTCTTGAGGTACTGGCGTAGCTTTGGGCTTGGGTGCACCGGAAGGCATTTCGTTCTTTTTCTTTGGGTCTTTTTCGATAGGTTCAATATCACCAATCCCGGTGTTAACCGGGATAAACACAGGGCCAATAGAAATGCCGGTGGTAATACAACCACTCGACAAAAACACGATGAACGTGCAGGTTAGCAACTTTTTCTGTGATATTTTCACGTCCAACTCTCCTGTTTAACCCTTAGAAATCCGACTTAAGCCTTAAAACACACCTTGGACACCAAAAACCAGATTGCTGTCATTACGTTCTTTTTCAGCCGCAGCAACAAACATAGAATATGTATCATTGATTTGGTAGTTCAGGGTGATTTGATAATCGTGCCAGTCATTTTCATCATTGTCTTCAAAACCGTAGTGGAAATCGAGAGTCACTTTCTCGTTCAATTCAAAACCCGAATTCACCTCTAGGTAATAATAGCCGTCTTCGCCCTTGTGGTAGCTGGTGCTGAGAATATCGAAATCTGCGGTTATATGCCACTCTTCAACATGGTTGCCAGTTTCTGGATAGCGATATTGAACCCAACCAACATCAATTGACAAAAAGTCGGTGATCTGGGTGCCATATCCGACATAAATATCCACTTCGGTGCCCGAAGCCTGGTCGGTGCCGCCCCAAGTGCCAATTGAAAAACCATTGAATGAGGCATCAAACCCGCCCTGTACAGACGGATCATCATTCAAATTCCAGCCACGCCAAATGTATTTGCTGAACATGCCGACATTGGCCGATACTTCCAATTCTGGTGCTTCATCCGCGAAAGCCGGACTGGCACACAATGCACACCCAACAACAACGCTTTGCAGTAGTTTTTTCATTTTTGGTCCCCAATAAAATTTTTTATCAGTACTTTTTACCTGTACTTTATTTATGAGATATTCCTGAACAAGTGTTCGAAAATCCTGTTTAACTTAATGTTTAGTCGATAAGTCTGACAAATGCCATAAAAAAGGGGTATTTTGTAGATTTTTGCAGGTTAAGTTATTGAAAGCGCTCAGCGTTATTTGGGTTTAGCTTTTTATTTTTGAACGTTTTTTAAACACGAAACTCAGCTCTGTTCAGCTGTAATGGCATCACACATTTGTAATAATTGCTGCAATTGTGACTCACATTCACCTTGTTCTCCGTTTTTGACTGCCAGCTCCAAAAGTCCGCCAGTAGAACCCAATTCGTCAAAGCCAAACATGCCAGCCGAACCTTTGATGGCATGCGCATGCTTGCCTATCTCTTCCCAATCATTTTGAGCCTGACAATCACGCAGGTCGCTTACGCGTTTAACGAGTCGCACCACGTACTGGGCCTTGATATCATCCATTTCGTCTCCTTCAAGAGAGACATCTTCGGGTTTTTCGATATTAAGATAACGGGTGATGGTTTCGATGAAGTTTTCGCGATTGATGGGTTTGGCAATGTGAGCATTGAAACCCAGGTTCATGTACAGCTCAACATCGGCCTTCATTGCATTGGCCGTCAAGGCGATGATTGGCACATTAGAGCAAGTGCTTTGGATCAGTTCAAAGGCCTTTAGTCCATCCATTTCTGGCATTTGAATGTCTAGCAAAATCAGTTCAAACTCCTCTTCAAGCGTTGCCTGCACGGCTTTGTAACCGTTATCTACTGCTGTCACATTCAAGCCCACACGCTCAAGTATGCTGACAAACAAGGCTTGGTTATCAAGATGATCCTCTGCCAGCAAGACGTTGCCTGTCAAACTAGGCTCATCTATTTTTTCGACCACGTTGGCTTGACGTTCAATATCGCCCAACCGCTGATCTAGGGCATATTTGTCGTGCAACCATTTGGCTTCCTGAGGTACAGTTAATGAAAAGTCTAATGTGAAGGTACTGCCCTGCCCCTGAATACTGGTGACATCAATGTTGCCACCCATTTTATTGATCAATGACTTGGCAATACTCAGGCCTAATCCGATACCGCCATATTGACGCGACTTAGACAAATCTTCTTGGTGAAACGCCGTAAACATACCATCTATTTGGCTTTGACTCATGCCGATGCCAGTATCGCTGACCGCTAGAAAAAGTTTATCCAGATCGGCGCTAATGGTGATCTCGATAGCGCCCATGTGGGTGAATTTTATGGCATTATTGACCAGATTTAACAACACCTGACGAAAACGGGTCTGGTCACAGACCATCAAGGTCGGCAGCGGCAATTGGTAATTAATGCCCAAAACCAACCCTTTGGCGTGTACTTGCTCACTAACCAGTTTTTCTACGCCCTGAATCGTCGACAAGGGATCAAACGTTAGCATTTCAATTTCTAGGCTATTAGATTCGATTTTTGAGATATCCAGCAGTTCATTGATGATGTGCAGCAAATGCGAACCATTTTGTGAAATGATACTGATGGCGTTATCTTTGGCTTCATGCCTGATATCTCCACGTAACATACCATCGGCATAACCAATAATGGCGGTCAGCGGTGTTCGGATCTCGTGGCTCATATTGACCAAAAAAGTATTCTTCGCTTCACTGTCCGCTTGTGAATCCCCTGCCAATTTCTCAAGACCCTGATTGGCTTTTTGTAACTCGTCGGTGCGCAGAGCCACCATTTGTTCTAGTGACTCACTCGAAAGAATGTTGCGTTTGGCAATATGGGTGAACTTATCCACCATCGCAAACGACACTAAGATGACATAAAATACCCCGCCCAACAGCAAGATCAAAGGCTCACCCGGACCAAAACCGGTCAATTCATTGATCTGAACAAATAATACCAGCAACACTGAAGAAAACAGGCAACCTAATGCGCCACAAAAATAGATTGCCGAGCGAACGCCCCTAAGACTGGTTACCACACCGCTGATCAATGCCAGCACCAGCCAAACGAAATTGACTAAAATAGCCCCAGCCAACCCAACATAAGGCATCATCGTCGCCAGTACCGCAAACAATAATGCTGTCGCACCGTTGCCCAGCACTAATTTATGCATCATCGGCTGATATTTCCTGAGACCCAAGAAGTGGATGGTAAACAGCCCGTTGACCACTGGCAACAATATCACTGGGACCCACAAAAGGGCTTCGGGAAAGGCATAAAAATTGAATAATTGGGCAAAAGCCCAAATCAAATTTATGGCGGTCAAGGCATAGAAGCCATGCGCTTTGTCACGCGAGCCGATAGCCACAAACGTGCTGTACATCGCAACGGCAAACAAAATCCCAAAACACAACAGTATCACTGCACTTTGCAAAGTGACATCCATCAGAACCGATTGGGTATGAGGCTGGACTTGTGGAGCGGCATCAACAGCAAAACCAGCGGTAATCAATAGGCCCGCCAGCACGCACAACAACAGTGATTTAAATGGCACTGTCAGCTTTTGTAATTTAATTATTTCAATCAACATTAATCCGAATATCAACCATTTTTATGTGCTTGTTATTGCCGTTATACCTCATGCGAACAAGCGAGTGTAATCGAACTTAAGTATATATAACAATACCATTTATGCCATATTTGTTTGATTTGAGTTAAAGAGCCGTTTGTCAGCTTCCCCTTGCAAAATCCCCGCTTCGCCCCAAAAACTACTCATACTGTGGTTATTATAAGGTATCACTATGTTCGAATATGTTCTTCCATTGTTGATTGGTGTGGTGATCATCGCTTATATTTTTGGCAAACCTTTTTATGTTGAATATCAACGTAATCAAATCAAAAAACTGCCATTTCCCGAGCCGTGGCGTAAAATAATCAAGCGCAGAATACCGTATTTCAAACAAATGCCTGCAGATTTGCAGCTGCAACTGAAAAAACACATTCAGGTTTTTATTGCCGAAAAACAGTTTGCAGGATATGAGGGGATACAAATCAATGACGACATCAAGGTCACCGTTGCCGCTCAGGCCTGTTTGTTGCTGCTTAACCGAAAAACCGACTACTACCCCAAACTCAATACCATAGTGCTCTACCCCGGAGCCTTTATCAAAAACCAAACCGCCACAGACCAAGCTGGCGTACACAGCGAACACTCCACGGTAATGCTTGGCGAGTCCTGGGATTTCGGTAAGGTCATTTTGTCTTGGCAACATACCGTTGAAGGCGCGATTGAACCCAATGATGGTGCCAATGTGGTGATCCACGAGTTTGCCCATCAACTCGATCAAGAAAATGGTACAGCCAATGGCGCACCAATCCTCGGCAAAGACGGCAATTACCAATGTTGGTCAAGCGTATTTGACCGAGAATACCAACAATTAAAACAACAAACCCACCATGACGAACCTTCACTTCTCGACAGCTACGGTGCGACCAACCCGGCAGAATTTTTCGCCGTGGCCTCTGAAGTGTTTTTTGAACAATCAAAGTTGCTGTTTGACCAACACCGAAGTTTGTATCTACAACTTAAATCTTACTATCAGGTGGACCCCGTAAATTGGCATTAGCCAGTGCCCATCCAAAAGCGCATATTGCTGGGCACTGGCTACGCGGTACGTGGATGTACCGCCTTTCAACCGGCAGCCGTTGCTGTGTTTGAACGCAGCTTCACTCCAGAAGTAATCAAGGACGATTGATTCTGGACAATAACAAGATAGTCACAATTTGAAACAATCGAGCAATACCCAGCGCTGAACTTTATAACTCTTGACTGGGATTAGTGCTAGACTTGCCCGGTGCTCTAACCCTAATCCTCCCAATAACGAATGCCTTACTAAAAAGGACACTCCAGTGAAACAAATACTGCCTTTACTGATTGGTACATCTGTGATGTTGGCCGGTTGTACCGCCACCAACATAAACACAAGTCAACCAGCAACATTCAGCCCACGGGCGGACAACGCCTTTCTCACCCAACAACAGGCCGAGTACCGCTCCCAGCGTGTTTCTAATGTCAATTATCAGCTTGACTTTAATCTATCCAAAGACGAAGTTTTCTCAGGCACTGCCGAACTGTCGTTTAAATTAAAAGGCGTAACTCGTCCGATCACCATCGATTTAAACAAAGCCGAGATCACCAAACTGGCCATTAACGGTAATGTGGTTAAGGCCAACTACAACGATGCGTTTATCACCCTGCAACCCGAGTTTTTACATAACGGAAACAATCACGTCACCATAGGTTACAAACGCAAACACAGCACCAACGGCGAAGGTTTGCACCGCTTTAAAGACAGCGTCGACGACCGGGTTTATCTGTATTCTCACTTTGAACCGGCTGCTGCCAATCAAATGTTTCCTTCGTTTGACCAACCCGATCTCAAGGCTACCTACCAAATAACAGTCGATGCACCTGAAAATTGGCACGTTGTGACCACCTTGCGCGAATCATCAACCAAAATGGTCGATGGCAAAAAACGCTGGTTTTTCGACAAAACCCCCAAGCTCAGTACGTATAATTTTTCGCTGCACGCCGGACCTTACACGGTTTATGAAGATAATTCAGGAAAATACCCAATGCGGGTGTTTGTCCGCCAATCTGTGGCCGATCAAGTAGTGCCCGAAGACTGGTTTAAGTACACCAAAAAGGGGCTGACCTTTTTTGATGAGTATTTTGGTATCCCCTACCCATTTAAAAAGTACGACCAATTGTTGGTGCCAGATTTTTTGTATGGCGCGATGGAAAATGCCGCCGCGGTAACCTTTGCCGAACGTTCGTTTTTATCGAGCGGCAAAATGAGCACCTCCCAAGAAGAAAGACTGGCTGAAGTTATCATGCACGAAATGGCGCACCAATGGTTTGGTGACTTGGTGACCATGAAGTGGTGGAACGGCTTGTGGTTAAATGAAAGTTTTGCTGCCTTTATGGCCACTCTGGCCACCGCCGAAGCGACCCAGTTCGATTACTACTGGCGTACGTTTTATGCGGGTAACAAGCAAAGCGCCTACGCTGCCGACCAAAGAATCACCACGCACCCCATCGAAGTACCAGTCCCCTCAACGGCCAATGCCTTTGATAACATCGATGCCATCACTTATTCCAAGGGGGCATCGGTATTGCAACAATTACGTTATCTGTTAACGCCAGAAACATTCCGTCTGGGCGTACATAATTATCTGATCAAGTACTCGTACAAAAACGCCACCCTCGATGATTTTATCAACACGTTGTCTGAAACTGCAAAACGCGACTTGAGCGAGTGGAAACAACAGTGGTTGTATCAACCCGGTGTTAACACCATTGAGGTCGATTATCAGTGTGCCAACGGTACCATCAGTGCATTTTCACTTAAACAAACCGCCCCCAAAGACTACCCGGTACTGCGTGAGCAAAAAGTCAACGTAGGGCTGTTCACGACAGGCGCTGACGGGCAGTTGCAATTAAGTCAGGACAAATCGGTCATTTACAAGGGTGAAACCACCCAAGTCAACGACTTAATCGGCAGTGCCTGCCCCAGTTTGGTTTACCCCAATTATCAAGATTGGGCCTTTGTCAAAGTCACGCTGGACAAGAAGTCGTTCACTACCGCCAAATCGTCCATCAATAAAGTTGCCGACCCATTACTGCGTTCAATGTTGTGGCAAAGCCTGTGGGACAGTGTTCGTGATGGCCTGTTGCCATTGAACGAATTTCTTGACGTTGCAGTGAAAAATGTCGCCTTTGAAAGCGATCACACGCTGCTAAGACAAGTCATCGGCAATATCGGCGCTTCGATGCGTTATCTCAATAGCTTTGGTGCACCTGTGGCCAACTATCGTGATGAAGTCACCGCGCAGTTTGAACAATTGGCCTGGCAGGCAGTACAGGACCAAAAAGACCACCCCAGCCATTTGCGTACCTGGTTCAACAGTTACCGGGCAATGGTCTCAACACCCGCCGGATTAAAACGCCTTAAAGCCATTCTTGACGGCAATGTGGTGGTCGAAAACCTTGAATTCAATCAGTCCATGCGCTGGGGCATTGTCAACAAACTCAATCAGTTTGATTTCCCCGGTGCTTTGGCGTTAATTGACGCAGAACTTGAAAAAGACAACTCGGATGGTGGACAAAAACGGGCGATAGCAGCCAAAGCCATCCGCCCCGATACGGCGCAAAAGCAATACTGGATGGATCAATTTGCCAGCGAGAAGCCGGATTATCCGTTCTCTAAGCTGAGGGTCGCTATGGGTAACCTGTATCCATCAACTCAGGCCAATCTTCAAGAGCAAACCGCTGATTCTGTGATTGCCACGCTGGCTGAAATGGACAAAACCAAAGGACCCGTATTCATGCGCAGTTATGCAGGCAACCTTATCCCTTCATTGTGTACTGAATCAAACGAAGCGCGCTTAACCAAAGCGATTGAGCAAAACCCTGACTTATCTGAGCGCACCAAACGCGCGCTGTTGAGTATCCACCAAAGCAACCAACGTTGTTTGACCATCGCCAAAAAGATGAGCAAATAACACGCTTACCTTATCCTACCTTCCCTTAATAAAGAGAAAATAAAGTCTGCCTTTGCCACCCGGCAAAGGCACTTTTTTTGATACAGCCTCATGAAACAAAAACGCAGTTATTGCCAAACGTGTCATTTTCCTCAAGTCACCTGTTTATGCCATGTTGTCAAACCCGTGGTGACCAAACATCAAATCATTATCCTGCAACATCCTAGTGAAACCACACATGCAAAAGGCAGTGCCCGTTTGGTTGGTCTGTGCATGAAGGAAGTGAGGATTGTGGTGGGCGAAACGGCTGAGGATTTTTCACAGCTTAGAGAGGATTTAAAGACTCAAGGCAGACCCGTCTACCTTGTTTATCCGACAAAATACTACCAGGCGATAGAATCAATGGGTAAACAACACCAGCCATTGACCCTGATATTGCTTGATGCCAGTTGGAAAAAAGCATACAAGCTACTGATGCTCAATCCATGGTTAAGTGATTTGCCCTGTATTGGATTCGACCAATCGCCACTCAGCCAATATCAAATCAGAAAATCTTCAAAGAGTTACAGCCTGTCAACGCTGGAATCTGTGGTTTATTGTTTAAACAACCTCGACGATACCAGCAATACCGCACCGTTGATGAACGTATTTGAAACCATGATAGATAACCAAATGCGGTTTATGAGTGATGCGGTAAAAAAGCGTTACTAATTTTTCACCGGCACCCGATCTTTACCAAAAAACTCCGGCGCCTGAACCGACAACGCCTTAAGCGGAATATCAGAAGTTACCGTCACGCTGTGAACGACACCTTGGGGGATTTTGACATAATGACCCGGGCCAATATTGATTTTTTTACCGTTGAGTTCAAAAATACCCGTACCTTCAATCACATAAACCGACTCAGAATGGGTCACATGCTTGTGTGGCGGCACGTTTTTACGAACAAACACCAAAAAGTCACTGGAGTGCTGATCACTGCCCAGTTTCACCACATGAATATTGTCTTTATCGACAGGCATTTTCACCTCAGACAAAAACAGTTGTTTTGACTTTCCTTGTGCAGAGTCGTGTGCAGAGTCTTCTATTTGGTCGCCAGCCTCTGCCCCACAGTTAACGCCCAATAACAACGCCGTCATGACTAAAAACTGTACTTTCATCGGATTTTCCTGTTGATTTGAATCATTTAATGTTTAATTGGCGATAAACATACCCTAAAACCATTTTTTGTAAATATTAAATGGCTATAATAACCGCCAATCAGTCACTTACTTCTTTAACATTGCAGGAATATAGCCGGTCATCATGTCCAACCCAAATTCAATTGAGCACATTCGCCAAGACTTTGTGATCTTGGACCAAATCACCACAAACGACTGTCCGCTGGTTTACCTCGACAACGGTGCCACCACTCAAAAACCTCGGGTGGTGATTGATGCAATCACAGATTTCTACCGTCAAAACAATGCCAATGTCCATCGCGGAGCCCATTATTTAAGTGACAAAGCCACCAAAGCCTTTGAACAATCCAGAACAACAGTACAGCACTTTATTAACGCCCCCCACGCCAAGCAAATCATTTGGACCAAAGGCACCACAGAATCGATAAATTTGGTGGCCGCCAGCTGGGGGCAACAAAATCTCAATAAAGGCGATGTTATCTTACTCAGCGAAATGGAACATCACGCCAATATTGTGCCCTGGCAATTATTGGCGGCAAAAACCGGCGTAGTTATCGAACCCATTCGACTCAAAGCCAATTTTACACTCGATATGGACCACTACCGAAGTCTATTAAAATTGGCCCCCAAGCTCGTTGCTATCACCCATGTATCCAATGCCATCGGCACGGTCAACCCCATCAAAACTCTCATTAATATGGCAAAAGAAGCCGGTGCTGTCACCATGGTTGACGGGGCGCAGGCCATCAGTCATTTTGCGGTGGATGTGCAACAACTGGATTGTGATTTTTACGTGTTTTCAGGCCATAAAATCTTTGGGCCTACCGGCATAGGTGTGCTGTATGGTAAAGAGGCTTTGTTGCAAGACATGCCACCATGGCAAGGGGGTGGAGAAATGATTGATAAAGTTAGTTTTGATGGCACCACCTTTAACGACTTACCCTACAAATTTGAAGCGGGCACCCCCAATATTGCCGGGGCCATCGGACTCGCCGCAGCACTGAACTATCTCAATCAATATGATCGCAAGCAATTACATCAACACGAGGTACAACTGTTTCATCATGTGTTTGACTGGATGACACGACAGCCCAACATCAGGGTATATGCAAGTCGCGACAACAACGCAGCAATATTGTCTTTTGCCATTATTGGTGAACATCATCAGGATATCGGCACCTTGCTCGACCAGCAAGGTATCGCAGTGCGAACGGGTCATCACTGCACTATGCCACTAATGAGCGTTTTGGGCGTTGCTGGTACCGTACGATTGAGTTTTTCCATCTATAACAATCAGGCCGATGCACAGGCCTTTATCATCGCATTAGAAAAAGTACTGGAGTTACTGGGCTAAAATGAGCATTTACACCACCTTCGACCAAGCTATCACTTACAACGAAAGCGAAATAAAAACCCTGTTTGCCAATGCCAAGGGCTGGGAAGGAAAATACCGTCAAATCATGTTGCTCGGCAAACAACTGCCCGCTTTGGCGGATGAGTATAAACAAGACACTCATTTGGTTAAAGGCTGTGAAAGTCAGGTTTGGTTACACTTTCAAATTCAAGACGAGAAAAACAGAGGTTATCAGTTTGCCGCCGACAGCGATGCTCGGATAGTAAAAGGATTGGTGATTGTGATATTGGCAGCGTTTAATCACAAAACTGCCCAGCAGATTAGTGATTTTGATATTGAAGGGTATTTTGCTGAGCTGGATTTACTCAAACACCTCAGCCCGTCTCGCAGTAATGGTATTCATGCCATCGTACAAGCCATTAGAGAGATATGAGTAGCACATGGATGTGCTACCATTTCCACTTGTTGACAGAAATATTGC
>JABSOG010000181.1 GCA_013216025.1 Algicola sp.
TCTTAACCAAATGTGCAACGCGCGCTGACAAAGATGCGCCTAGGCCAACCCAATGATCTACACGGTCTAGGTTAAGACGTAATTTCTCTTCCTGGCCACGAGCTGTTGGGTTATAGAAACCGATGTTCTCGATGAAACGAGCATCGCGGGCACAGCGGCTATCAGCCACGACCACTTGATAGAATGGGGCTTTTTTAGCGCCGCCACGTTGTAAACGAATAGTTACCATATCGTCCTCAATTTAAGTTAATGTTAGTTGTGTATTCCAATTGCTTTTCTCCCGATAACCCTAACCTTAAGTTGGAGCTCACAGGGTCAAAAAAGCTCGCGTATTATACGCTTTTGGCGGTTAAAGACAAGGATTTGTTTGGAAGGTGGTTTTAACTCTGTTGCTCTTCAATGCTGCGGGTCTTTTCCATTTGCACTTCTCCGGTATGCTTTGTTTCTTTTTTCTCAAACAACAGAACCTGACATTCTTCTTCAGCGATGGGGTTGTGGGCAACACCTTTGGGCACGACAAACATATCGCCTTCGTTAAGCGTTACGGTTTGGTCTTTCATTTCGATGACAAGGCGACCTTTGAGGACGAAAAACAATTCGTCTTCATCTTCGTGGGTGTGCCAACAGAACGTGCCGTGTATCTTGGCGACTTTTACGTAGTTGTTGTCTACTTCGCCGATGATACGGGGCGACCAGAACTCTTCTAGGGATTCTGATACTACTGCGGGTGTTACTACTTTTGACATCTGTTCTTTCCTTTATTTGTTGCCCTGACGGGCGGAAGGTCAAAAGCTTCAACACGGAGGCACGGAGCCACGGAGGAAAGAAAGAGGAAAAACTTAAAACCAAAATAAAAGAAAGAAAAACGAAACAACTAATCTAAGCTAATACGAACTGTTTTTTTATATTTAGTCTTTTTCGCTTTTATCTTTTCTCTTTCTTTCCTCCGCCCCTCCGTGTCTCCGTGTTGAGGGCTTTTATCTTTTGATCTTTTAACGAATCAATCGGTCACCATCAAGCTCTGATACTCGTCCAAGGCATATTGGTCGGTCATGCCGCTGATAAAATCCTGCATTAACCGGCAGCGGTAATAATACTCCCACAACGGATATTCAGGGATATTGCGCTTATGGCCTTTCAAACCATCTTCATAAGCCCGGCGGTGTTTGCCCGGCAGCTTGTTGACCAAGCGGCTTTGGCGGGCGAATTTTTTGACTGCATCACGCTCTTTTGCCAATAACCCCTGAAATTCGTCTCCAGACAAATCTAACAAAGGTTTATAGTAATCAAGTAACCCTTGTAATACCCGATAACCTCTTAGCTCTTGTAACTCTACTTCTTTGTGACTGAACACATGGGAAAAAGCGACAGTTTTGAAGGTTTCAGCCAGTTTATGGGCCGGACTGTCATCTTCGAGCAAAGCATTGTTAAATGTGCCGTGGAAAACCTCGGTGATATTGTCAATAAAACGCTCTACCGCGTGATTGGTGAGGATATGGTTAAGTTTGACCCGCAAGTTGATGAAAAATTTGTTGTCTTTGTCTATCTCTTCTTTGTCGTATTTGTCTTTGGCGTCATCAAGCAATTGCATAAAACTTAAGGGTTTGCCAAAAAGTTCAAATTCGGCTTGATTGGGATCACCTTCCAATTCTTTATAGGCCGCGACCAGTAAAACGTATAGCTGTTCAACACTCAGAATGTCTTTTTCGACGGCATCTTCAATATCGGCGTAACAATATGAGATATCATCAGCCGCTTCCATTATATAGCTCAGCGGATGTCGACAGCCGTAACCCATTTGCAAGTTTTGTTGCAAGTCTTGCACATAAGACTCTTCAGACAGGTAGTAACCGGGCTTTTTCATCAGATAAGATTGGTCCGCCCTGACACTGCTTTTGGGCAAATAAGCTGGGCGGGTGTATTTTAATATCGCTGCGGCTTGGGGGTAAGTCAGATTGAGTTTTAACAACGATGAAATCAATCTGATGGCTTGTGCGTTGCCTTCAAAATTGAGCAGGTCGATTTTCATTTTGGCTTGTAGTTGTACCAAGGCAGTGCCTGACTCAGCTGTCGCAACATCTTTAAGGTTTTCTTCAAACCAGTCGCTAATGGCTTTTTCGCCAAAATGACCAAATGGCGGGTTGCCGATATCGTGCATCAGACAGGCCATTTCTACCAAAGATTCTATTGACCTTTCAAGCTCGATAAAACCATAATCGGGCTTTTTGCTCCACTTCAATTGCTGAACAATTTTTTGGCTGATAAAACGCCCGACCTGCTGCACTTCCATGGAGTGGGTCAAGCGTGAACGTACGGCGGCGTTGCGTTCGAGCGGAAAAACCTGAGTCTTTTGTTGCAAACGACGAATAGCCGCACTATTGATGATACGCCCCCTGTCACTTTCAACACCCACTTGCAGTTTTCCGGGCGCGCCCCAAGGTCTTTGGGCCGAGATTTTTGTGTTGAAATCGAGATTTGTCATAGGGTTAACAACCTGATACGGCTTAATTTGTCACACATTAGCATATAGTTGGTGTAAAGTATTGGCCACTTTGATATCAGCCAAAAGGTCGAAAATAATGGGCATTAACCGTTTCAAACAAGTGTTGTTGGGCACCGCACTGTTACTTGGAGGGCAGCTATGTGCCAATGCCGCGCAAATCAGCATCATTCACGCTGGCAAGTTGCTGGCGGTGCCCGGTGAAGGTGTCACTCACAATCAAACCATCGTGATTAAAGACGGGGTGATCTCATCCATAGAACCTGGTTTTAAAAGTGCTGCTCAGTTGGGCCTCAAAGCAGACGAAGTCACCGTACAAAACCTACGCAACAGCTTTGTGATGCCAGGCTTGATTGACATGCATACCCACATCACTGGCGAGCGTGACCCGGCAAAGAACCGCCATGAATGGACCACCCGCTATGACGAAGACGCGGCATTTGCAGCCATCCCGCACCTAAACACCACACTTATGGCTGGGTACACAACCGTAAGAAACCTCGGCAGTGATTACAAATTGATGTCAGCCATCAAACGAGCGATTGCCAAAGGCACAATCAAGGGGCCGAGAATCGTCGCGGCAATGTCGTGGGTGACACCAACGGGCGGTCACGGTCAAAGACACGGTTACCGAACCGACCTTGAAAGTGCGTTTGAGCAATCACTCGGCGTTTGCGATGGCGCAGACGACTGTACCAGAGCTGTACGTGCACTGGTTAGAAATGGAGCAGACGTGATCAAAATCACCGCAACCGGTGGCGTTTTGAGCAACACCAATGCAGGCGTAGGCCAACAGTTAACGGATGCTGAGCTTGAGGCGATTGTCAAAACGGCTCACAGCCTTGGCCGAAAAGTCGCCGCCCACGCCCATGCAGCCAACGGCATCAACGCCGCCCTTCGCGCTGGTGTCGACTCTATCGAACACGGCTCTTATCTGGATGATGAATCAGTAAAACTATTCAAAGAATCAGGTGCCTATTTGGTCCCTACCCTGCTGGCTGGGATATCTGTTCATGAAGAAATGTCAGTCAACGATAAAATCCCCAAGGCGATTGTCGATAAAATCAACATGGTGTTGCCCGCCGTAGAGGCTGCCTTTAAAAAGGCTTTAAAAGCCAATGTGAATATCGCCTTTGGCACCGATTCTGGCGTGAGCAAACACGGCGTCAACAGCCGCGAATTTGAATTGATGGTTGATTACGGCATGGACAACGAAACCGCGCTTAAATCAGCCACCATTAATGCAGCCAAACTGATTGGCCTGTTCGACACCATCGGCACGCTAGAAAAAGGCAAGGCTGGTGATATTATTGCGATTGAAGGTGACCCGTTGACTGATATAAAAGTGATGATGGATGTTACGTTTGTGATGAAAGGTGGTGAGATAATTAAGGGTTAGTTTTACCCTGCTCATGCAACGCCTTTATCGCTTCATGTTCAATGGTAATCAAGGCGTTGTACTTTTTCGACAAAACATCTAAAGCCTCGTCTTTGGCTTGCACCGAATGAAAGCGGGTTTGCTTTAATTGGGCAAATTCTTTGGCCATTTGCTGTTTGTAACGTTCGACTCTCGCTCGATGACGTGAAATCCCACGGGACTTGTCTTGAGCCTCAACATACTGTTTGACGTCTTGCTGGCGTTTGAGGTTTCGTTCTCTTACGGCGTTGTCTGGTCGCCCCTGCGACATTTTAATGGTAACGACTTTGGCATCATCACTGCAAGCCAACTGTGAAAAGATGACAACACCGTTCTTTTCGCATTTAAACACCTTGTTCTTTGCGCTAGAGCTTTTGGCTTTTGGGTTGTCATCAGCAATGACCGCTAACGAGAACGCCAATAGTATTGTCACTAATACCGGCCAAAACCTATGCATCGGGTTTACTTGTCTTCGCCGATTTTACTGCCAACGGCACCGGTTTGACCTCGGTATTTGGCGCCTTTTTTGATGTTGTAGGGATTGGCCGCTGGGCCTGACATGGTTTCAAAGTTGAGCGCGCCAATTTTCATACCGGGTCTTAACGCCAGTGGCAATTTGCCGCTGTTGAAAAACTCCAATACGATATTACCCGACCAGCCTGGATCGATTCTGTGCGCTGTTACGTGCACCATTAAACCCAATCTGGCCAATGATGAACGGCCGTCAAGCCAGCCAACGATATCAGCCGGTAAGGTGATGGATTCGAACGTGATTGCCAACGCCAGTTCACCCGGGTGGAGTAAAAACGGATCGCCGTTATCAATCCAGATTTCGTCGCTCATGATGGATGCCATGGCCTTGTCGACTTCTTCGCGAGGACCGCTCAAATCGACGTAAGGCGCAACGTGATCGTTAAATACCCTAAACTTGTTACCCAGTCGAATATCCAAGGTAACGCCGGAAATCAAATCATAATCAGGTTTTGGCACTACGCCAATGCGGCCATCTTCGATATATTTGATGATGTCGGTATCACACAATCTCATAGTTTTTTAGTCATCTATAAAGGAAATTTCGGGACCGCTTGCAGCGGCATTCTTTTGTTGTGTCAAAACCAATTGTTCAATTAGTTTTTTGGCGATGTCGCGGTAAATGTCGGCCATCGGGCTGTCGGTCGTCACTGTCGGCGTGCCGTTATCGCTGTTTTCGCGGGTTTGCTGTTGCAGCGGTATTTGCCCCAACAATTCGGTGCCATGTTCTTTGGCCATGGCAACAGCGCCATCCTTACCAAAGATATGTTCTACATTGCCACATTTGCTGCACTGGAAATAACTCATGTTCTCGACAATGCCGAGCACTGGAATATTAACCTTGGTAAACATCGCCACGCCTTTTTCGGCATCGGCCAGGGCAATATTCTGCGGAGTAGTGACAATAACAGCTCCGGTGCAGGGGAATTTTTGCGAAATAGTCAGTTGAATGTCGCCTGTGCCTGGCGGCATGTCGACTATCAAATAATCGAGTTCGCCCCAATTGGTTTCGCCAATCAGTTGCGACAGCGCTGAGCTTGCCATAGGGCCACGCCATACGGCGGCATCTTCGGGGTTAATCAAAAAGCCGATGGAATTGACTTTAATGCCGAATCCAACCAGCGGTTCCATGATTTTTCCGTCGAGTGAGGTCGGGCGCTGGCCTTGCATACCCATCATTAAGGGCAGTGATGGGCCATAGACATCGGCGTCGAGCAAACCCACTTTTGAACCTGACTGAGAGAGTGCCAAAGCCAAGTTAACTGCGGTGGTCGATTTGCCTACCCCGCCTTTGCCGGAGGCGACGAGAATGATGTTATTGATTTGTTTAAAGCAGGGAGTTTGTGCTTGCATAGGTGATTATTACTAATTTTATGTCTTTTAGACAATTGGCAGGTGAAATATAACTGCGGATTATGTAACATCCCCTGCCTTATCTCCAGCTTTTTCTATATTGGTGCTGAATAATTGACGCAGCAAGGAAGTTGTCGCAAAAGTCGGATACGGAGACGATTTGTAGGCGGGTGATTTATCCCCGCATCTTTTTCGTCCAGTTAACGAACAAACTGTGGGATATAAAATCTAAAAGCGGGGATAAATCACCCGCCTACGAAAACACATGCGATGCAGTTACGACAAAATGGCTGTTGCACCGACTGCCAAGCTGCGAAGAATTGGCCCATTTACATCTTAGTTTTTGCCACTACGTGGCACTAAATAAAGCTGCCTAAGCAGATTTATTAAACGGAAACCCAGCAAACATGACAAAACGTAAAATATTAGTCACCAGCGCATTACCTTATGCCAATGGTTCAATTCATTTGGGCCACCTTTTTGAACATATTCAAACTGACATCTGGGCGCGTTTCCAGCGTTCAATGGGCCACGAATGTTATAGCGTGTGTGCCGATGACGCGCACGGAACTCCGGTCATGTTGAAAGCCCAAGAGCTGGGGATCACCCCCGAAGAAATGGTCGCGAAAACGGCCAAAGAACACCTTGAGGATTTCGTTGATTTTGGTGTGGCGTATGATCATTATCATTCGACCCATTCTGACGAAAACAGAGAGTTATCTAGCCTAATTTACAATCGTCTTAACGATGCTGGTCACATTAAAAGGCCCACCATTTCGCAGCTTTATGACCCAGAAAAATGCATGTTTTTGCCCGACCGTTTTATCAAAGGTACTTGTCCAAAATGTAAGGCCGAAGACCAAAACGGAGACAGCTGTGATGTTTGTGGTGCAACTTATGCGACCACCGAGGTTATCAACCCTCGCTCTGTGGTATCGGGCGCAACTCCGGTATTAAAAGATTCAGAGCACTTTTTCTTTGATTTGCCTGCGTTTGAAGACATGTTGAAAAAATATCTGCGCAGTGGTTCGGTGCAAACCGAAGTGGCTAACAAGCTCGAAGAGTGGTTTGAAAGCGGTCTGAAACAGTGGGATATCAGTCGTGATGCGCCTTATTTCGGTTTTGAAATTCCAAACGAGCCGGGTAAATTTTTCTATGTTTGGCTTGATGCACCGATTGGTTACATGGCCAGCTTTAAGTTTTTGTGTGAACAAAAGGGACTGGATTTCGACGAGTTTTGGAAGGCTGATTCTAGCGCTGAGCTTTACCACAACATTGGTAAAGACATCACTTATTTCCATTGTTTGTTTTGGCCTGCAATGCTTGAAGGCTCGGGTTTCAGAAAACCGACCAACGTTTTTGTACACGGTTTTGTTACGGTTAATGGTGCCAAAATGTCCAAATCTAAGGGCACTTTCATTAAGGCTCGTACTTACCTTGATCACCTTAATCCTGAATATTTGCGTTATTACTACGCCGCCAAACTCAACAACACCGTTGTTGACGTGGATTTGAATTTTGAAGATTTCACCAGCCGAGTCAATTCTGACTTGGTCGGTAAAGTGGTTAACATCGCCAGCCGTTGCGCCAGTTTTATCACTAAGAAGTTTGACGGCAAGTTGTCTGCCAATGTCACCAATCAAGCTTTAGCCGATGAGTTTATGGCCGCAGCGCCGGGTATTGCCGAATGTTTTGAAAACCGTGAATTCAGCCGTGCAGTAAGACAAATTATGGCACTGGCCGACAAAGCCAACGTTTACATCGATGCGCAGGCACCTTGGGTGACCATCAAAGATGCCGACAAGCAAGTCAGCACTCACGAAACCTGTTCACTGGGCATCAACTTATTCCGTATTTTAATGGTTTATTTGCAGCCAATTTTGCCCGTTATGGCCAAAGGCGCTGAAGAATTTCTTAACGACACGTTCAACTGGCAAAGTGCTCAAACCTTGTTGACCGACCACAAAGTTAACAAATTCAAACCACTGATGCGCCGTGTTGAACCGGCCAAAATCGAGCAGATGGTTGAAGCGTCAAGAGAAAACCTCAAAGCGGTTGAAGAGGTTAAGGTAGACGCAGTTGAGGTGGAAAGCCAGGGCGAGCTGGAAAAAGAGCCACTGATGCCGGAAATTAGCTTTGACGATTTCGCCAAGATTGATTTGCGCGTAGTGCGCATCGCCAAAGCCGAGCATGTTGATGGGGCGAAGAAGCTGTTGCGTCTTGAGCTAGATTTGGGCGGCGAGCAACGTCAGGTGTTTGCGGGTATCAAGTCGGCTTATAACCCTGAAGATTTGGAAGGCAAAATGACGGTGATGGTGGCTAACTTGGCACCACGCAAGATGAAGTTTGGCATGTCTGAAGGGATGGTGCTTGCCGCCGGGCCGGGCGGCAAGGATATCTTTGTTTTGACCCCAGGTGAAGGTGCTTTGGCTGGTATGAGAGTTATGTAAAAATAAATTCCCCCGCAAAAAGACGCGGGGGCCTTTATAGGCAGGCGAGAAGAGACTTCGCCTGCAAAGATTAAATACATAGAACTGCCGCGAAGCGGCTTAAATAAAGATGCGAAGCAGATTTATCAGAAGCGCCACTTCACCTGTGCAGACAAAACATGATCAACTTTATGACTGAACGCTGAACCATCTTGTAAAAAACCCTGCTTATCGGCGGTACCGTCGGTGTAACTCAGCCCTACTGACATCTCATCGGTAACAAACCAACTGGCACGATATTCGACGCTGTAGCTATCGTCGAAATAATCATCTTGGTTGTCTGTGATGGTCACACCAAATGATAAATCCTGATCGACATAATAATCCATTTCGACATAAAACTGTTCGGTATCATAATTGTAGGTGGTGGCGAATCGATTTTTATCGTAACCGAGTTTGACGTTGAAAAAGTCACCGTTATCCAAAGAGAAAACCCTTTTGGTGTAAATACCGTAAGTGCCACCGCTAAAGTTGCTGTATTTACCGTGCGCAGCTACCAACCAGTTGGTGTCGACCATCCAGCCTAGGTGCATTTGGTCGTGGATATTCTCTTTGTTTTGCAGACTCACGTAAAAGTCATAATCTTTGCCAAAATACTCAAAACCCAGCGAGCTTTCGTTGCCACCACCGGGCATGGTCAAACTGTTGGCTCGATTTAAAAAAGCGGCTTCAGCGCGGGGGCCTGTCTCGGTGCTGATTTCGTCAAAGTAATAGGTGAATAACCAATTTGTGGTGTTGTTTGTATGGGACCAGCTATTGCCTGAGCCGAAGACACCCTGCTCTTTTACAGTATGAGAGTTATATTCAATTTCGAGGTTGTAGGTGTCGTCGTTATCATGGGCCAGTGCGATTGTCGGGGCGGTTGCTGATACTAGAGCCAAAAATAATGCGGTGAACTTCGTTTTCATATTCTTTCCATTTTATGTGTGGGGATTTGGTTTGCTGTTTACTTTGTCATTGGGTGCATGATAACGGGGGGAGGCTGAATTGAAGCTGAATGGTTTTTTATGTTTGCCTACGGCTGCAGGCCTACGGCTGTCGGCCTGCGGCCTGAAAGTCAAAAGATCTCAACACGGAGGCACGGAGCCACGGAGGAAAGAAAGAGAAGGGCAAAATCAAAATCAAACAATGAAAACCTTTGACATAAAAACACCGACAACTTAATTTTGTGCTTTTTCTATTACCTTTTATTCCTTCATGTCTTTTTAATCTTTTCCTCTTTCTTTCTCCGTGACTCCGTGCCTCCGTGTTGAGATCTTTTGACCTTAAAGGCCGGATGCAGCGGCCCAACCAATCACCCGACCCGCAAGACCACCTTGCCCATGTTCTTATTATCTTCAATATATTGATGCGCAGCAGCAACATCTTGCCAGTCAAATACGCTGTCAATTATCGGCTTGATTTGACCACCAGCCAACGCCGCGCCAAAACGCTGTTGCAGTTGCTCAATCAAGTCAGATTTGTATTCATCAGAACGATTACGCAATGTTGAGGCTTGAATTGTCGCTCTTTTACCCATCATTTTGGCGATATCGAGTAATTCGACAAAACGTCCACCCATTATCGCGAGCACCACAATCTTGCCGTCCATTGCCAAACAGTTGATATCACGATGAATATAATCACCGGCAACACAGTCAATCACCAAGTTAACCCCGCCTTTGACTTGCTCTTTAATCACACTAACAAAATCCTGCTCGTGGTAATTGATGGCCAAGTCGGCACCCAGTTGCTCGCAAAAAGCCTTTTTTTGCTCACTGCCCACAGTTACGACCACTTTCGCTCCGGCATTTTTAGCCAGTTGAATTGCCGCCGTACCCACGCCGCTAGCACCGGCATGGATAAGTACAGTTTGCCCGGCCTGCAAATCGCCTATGGCAAATAATGACTGGTAAGCGGTAAGAAAAACTTCGGCTATTGCCGCGCCCTGCTCTGGCGTCATGGTGTCTGGCAATACAAAGGCGTGCTCAGTGTTAAGCACGCAATATTCGGCATAGGCTCCACCAGCAACCAGACCAAATACTTTTTTTCCTCGCCATTGGCTATCTTGCGCCTCTACCACTTCACCGCACATTTCGAGCCCCAATATGGTGCTTTCGCCCTTGGGTGGCGGGTATTTTCCCTGACGCTGCAATGTGTCTGCACGGTTAACGCCAATGGCTTTGACTTTCACCAGCAGCTGATCTGCTTTTACCACGGGAATATCCGTTGCTGAAAAGGTTAAAACACTCGGGTTGCCAAACTCTGGTATGTCTATAAATTTCATCGTTTTTTGTGGTCTTTGTTGTTGATCTTTAAGTAGTTGGGTCTATTTTTGCCTTTTGGCCTTTATTTTGCAATCTTTCAAGCATCGGTAAGATATCCAGATCAAGTGGCAAGATACAGGCTATGATCTGCGTTATGACGGCAATTTGTTGCCGATTAGCCTTTAGTTAACGTCCTGTAACTCACGTCCATGTGAGATTTCAGGAAACCGCTACGTTCAAGCAAGTGGAACTTCACTTACTTTTCAACAAGTTGAAAAGGCGGCACATCCGTGTACCGCGTAGCCAGTGCCCAGCAAGATGCGTTTTTGGATGGGCACTAACTAAAACCAACAAAACCGGTGGGAATTTCTTATTTTATGCAGTCAAGAAAGGAAAATACAGTCATGTTTAACAAACAATTTTTCAGGTTTTTAAACCGCATTCCAAGTCCGGTGTCGTTAACGGCAAAGGCCTGGCTGTTGGCGGTGTTGTTGACACCTTTTGCCGCACTTGCCAATACCCAACCCACTATTACCAGTAACCCACAAACAACGGCGGCTGAAGATAATCCGTACGAATATATCATTGTCGCGCAAGACGACGATGGCGACACGCTGACCTACAGTGTAGATTCGATACCCACTTGGTTGACCTTTAACAGCAGCACCCAAACCATTTCAGGCACGCCAACGAACGCTGACATCGGTCCTCACAATATGAAAGTGTCGGTGTCGGACGGCTCTTTTGTGGTCAGTCAAAATTTTACCGTCACGGTATCCAACACCAATGATATACCCACGGTTCTCGCCAATATTGCCAATCAAACCATCACTGAAGATGTCGATTTTAAACTGGATATTTCAAGTCATTTCTTGGATGTTGATTTCGGCGATACGCTGACTTTCACCGCCGAAAATCTGCCAAGCGGTCTAACCCTTGGTAGCAACGGCAATATTATCGGCGCGCCTAATAATGCCGATGCCCTCGCTTCTCCGTTTAACGTAACGATTACTGCAACCGATACCGCCAAGGCTTTTGTGTCTACTGACTTTCAAATCGTGGTTGTCAATGTCAATGACGCGCCAGAGCCTGTTGACGACAATGTGACGCTGGCAGAAGACGGCAGTACCAACATAGATATTTTGCGCAATGACGTGGATGTGGATAATGACTTGCTGCCCTCAACTGCGTTTATTACCAATACGCCTGTGAATGGACAGGCAACGGTAGATACCAGTACAGGTATTGTCACCTATACACCAAATACCGATTACAACGGTACTGATACCATGACGTATCGCATTACTGATCCCGACGGACTGGCCGGTACTGCCACAATCAGCCTGACCATAACCCCGGTCAATGATTCGCCTAGCGCACAAAATGACGTTGCGTCCACAAATGAAGATACGCTGGTTGCCATTGATGTTTTGGCCAACGACACCGACCCCGATGCAGGCGATGCACCACAGGGCGATCAAATTGTGATTGAAGATACGCCAACCAACGGTCAGGTACAAATTTCTAGTGGATTGGTTAATTACACCCCCAACACCAACTACAATGGCACCGACAGTTTTACCTATAAAGTTGCAGACAACAACGGTGCCATTGTAGT
>JABSOG010000182.1 GCA_013216025.1 Algicola sp.
CAGCTGTTACACCACCCACTGCAACGGTGCCTGGCAAATTGGCCGGTGCAACCAGACCAGCCGTGCCGGTTTCATTGCCTGCTGCGCTGACACCGATAATCCCCATGCCCTCAAGTTTGCTCCAGATAGAACCACTGTCTGACAAGCTGCTGCCACCGGCACTGAGGTTTACGACAACGGTGTGATAGGTCGACAGCTCGCTCCACAAAGCGTTGATGTTCGATTTGAATTCTGAAGCGCTGGTGGCCTTGACGCCAAACAATTTTGTGTCGGGTGCCATGCCCATGTAGTAGGGCAGGCCGTCTGAAGGGTCAGTGCCATCGGGGTTGATTTGTGCAGGCCAGCGCGCAACATAAACAAAGTGCATTTTTGCGCCGAACATGCCGCCGCTTGGGATCACCCGGTTGGTTACCACATGATAAGTGCCGAACTGCGAAGGATTGGTGACTTCAAACTCAAGCACGTTCCAGTTGATGTCACCCAGTTCTTCGGGCGTGTCTTTTTTATGCAATTCAGGCGTGCCTGTTGGATTGTCAAGACGCGCAACTGTGACGGTATCCCCCAACACTTTACGGCCATCGCTCATGTCATAAACTTGCTCTTTATTGCCTTTTCGCAACTCAAGATAGGTGACATCACCTTTGTCGCTGTTGAATGTGTATTCGATGCGAATGGTGCCGACCTTGTCGACGCGAATGGCAGTTTGCTCGGGGTATTCGCCATTAAGCCCGGAGGTGTAGGCGTTGGTGTTGACTATTCTGCCTTCACTGTCAACTGCACCAAAACCGGCGCCAGCAATAATGCCTGCGGCATGGGTGCCGTGGCCCGGACCGAAAGAGGTGTGATCGTCACCGGCATCGTTGCCGCCGGAATGATACCAAAACACCGTTTTACCACTCCAGTCGCCATTGCCGTTGTAAGGCCCCAGTGCCTGATGGTTGACATCGATACCAGTGTCAAAGATGGCCACGGTTGAGTTTGGATCACCTGTGACGCCTTGTGTCCACACGCGGTTACGTGCGCCCATTTGTTTGGCGGCGTGGTTGCCTGCTAGGGCATCGAATGCTGTTAGACCGAGTAAACAGGTTATTGTTGTGCTTAATAGGGTTTTGTTGAACATGGTTTATTCCTCTTTATTCAATTTTGGTGGTGTAATTCGTCCCTGAAATTGTGTGCCGGTTCGGCCATCCACGGCCTCACTTTCATTGCTAAAAAAGCTGCGCGCCCTCGCTTTTTTCGGGCGCAATGAAACCCAATGACCATTGGTCCAAAGTGCCGGTGTCGCGGTTGGCTGAATCAACCACCTTCAACAACCAATCTCCAGATTTGTCTGTTGTGGGTAAGGTCAATTCGGTGACCAGATTGATATCGTTAGCACTGCCGCCTTCTTCGTTATGCAATACCCATTGCTCGCCTGTGGGGGAGACCAAAGTGACTGTCAGGTCGCCTTTGTAGGTGTGGGTAATGTCTATGGTTACCTGTACCTTTGATGCAGGGGCTGACGAGTCGACATTAAGAGTTGCAGTCACGCCGGTCGGGGCGTTGTCTGGGATCGCTACTTGCGGGTTTGATTGATATAACTCATCAATTTGCACAGGGACCGGGAAGCTGGATGTCAAAGACAAGAAATCGTAGGCACTCCATGTTCTGATGGCAACGTGATAACGACCTGCTGGTGGATTGGTGTAACTGACTTCTTCGTTGCTACTGCTTCCGGCACTTTTTTCGTCGTAATCATCACGGCTGGCTTCGCGTTCAAAAGCAACGTACAGGTCAGCATCGCCGTTGTTTCCTGCTGTGGTGAAAGTTAACGAGGTCGTTGCTGGAGGCACATCAATGTAGTAGTGCAGTTCTTCATATTTGGTGCTTGAAGCTATGGCTGTTTTAGCTATGTCGTTTTGCAATTGGCTGTCGTCAATAACAACGTCCGCAACAGTGATTGACTGACTGGTGGTGTGCGAATCGCCATCGTCGTCGGTAACTGTCAAAGTGACTGTGTAGGTGCCAGCAGCTGAATAAGTGTGAACAGGTGAGTCGGCAGTACTGTTGTTGCCGTCACCGAGGTCCCATTGTTTTGTAACAACTTGGCCGTCATTGTCTGAGCTTTGGTCGCTAAACTGCACTGACAGCAGATTGGCAACGAAGCTAAAGTTTGCAACAGGCGGTTGATTAGGCGGTTCGCAGTCAGTGCACGGTTCGCCGTCCAAAATGGCTTGGTCGACGTTGGTTAGCTCAACCAACATGCCATCGGCCAAAGTTGATTCAGTCACTTTTACCGTGACATTGGTACCCGGTAAAGTGAAGCTTTCGCCTACTTTTAAGGTGGCGTCATAAAGGCCCAGCGGATTTTTCTCGGTGTCGGTTGTGTAGTCGGTAAACGTTTTGAACGCGCGTGTTCGATGGTCGACATAGTAATATTTGTAGTCTGTCGGCTGGTCGAGTGTTTCGGGGTGTGCGTCAATCACATCTTCCCAAATGCCACTGCCGTAACCAGCGTCTTTGTTGGCATTGCTGCGCCAGTTGTCATTGATTGACCAGATCAGCAAACCCCAATCGGGCAGGGCAATATCCCAGCTGTCAGGCTGACGGTTTTCGAGAATATAAAATTTGCCGTTACCGGCAGCTACCGAAACCAAATTACGTTGGCCGCTTTGAGGATTGCTCACTGCACTGACATTAGTCGCCGCTGCGAGGCGTACCACCGAAGTTTGACTGCCTTGTGCTAAATCAAGCGGTTGCGCTTCCCAGCCCATGTTGACCCGGTTCCAAGGCGAGATCAGCACAGGTGTGGCGTTCTTCAATACATCATCGGTTTGGGTTGCGTTTGGTGCATTGGCATCAACACCGTTCCACGAGCCTGCACCAACCAGCTGATAGCGATAGGCTGGAATGCGGCTGGATTTATCCTTGTCTTTGATATTAAGTAGGGCATGGCCCAACTCGTGGGTAATAACGCCTATGCCATCGTGGGCAGAAATACAATTGGCCTTGCCGTTGCTACCGGCCAGATAAGCGATGGGGTGAATAAAGTCCGAATCAGGATCCCAACCGGTATCAACCCATTCTTCATCCCATTCGTCTGCCCATGAAGGCCCGGCAAAGGCAATTACGGTTTTGTCGTAATAACTCTCTTGCTGCCAATCACCTGAACGGGCGCTGTTATACGAACTGATCGCGCCGCTGAGCAAGGATGTGGGGGCGGTTGCGCTACCGGCATAATTTTCCATGGTGCCCATGTTGATCCAGCCGTCATAAACATGAAAATTCAGTTCTACGTTATTGCGCGATACATCAAGGTAATAGTCTTTTGCCTTGCTGTTATACAGTGCATCGAGCTCGCTAATGGTGACCGGGGCATGATAGGGGTTGTCGGCCCCAATGGGTTTGTCGTGTTTCCAGTTATTGAATTCAACCGGAATAACCAGAATATTGTATTGTCCTGCAACCGGGTTGCCATCGTTCTGCACCGGGATTTTTGGGTCTGCCAGTGCTTGTCCGGCGACTAAAAATGCCCCCAATAAGACAGTTTTATAAGAAATTAACATGTGCCCTCCATTTGATGTTTATGATTATTATTTGGTTGTGCTTGTTATTTAGGTTACTAGTTTTACTGGACGGATAGACGCCTAAACAAGAGGGAAGACAGGGTTTTTAGGTAAATTTTAGGTTTGGCAAAAGGCTAAAAGTGATGGGAAATCTAAACAAAAGTTTAATGTTGGTGTGAAGGATGTTAGGCAGGCGTTACAGCACAGGGGGTGGCGGTTTTTACGGCAGAATTTGATCGGGTATTTAAGGATGAGGCACGGGGTAAAGACGGCAGCAAACTATTAGTTTTTTGGACAATGGCATGGTTGCAGGTGCAAAGAAAAAGGAGCTGTGAGGGATAGCAAGTTGCAATCAACAAGTTATATCGATACCACGTTTTTTAGTTACTCTTGCTCGCTTTGGCCACAGAGCGAGCAGGGATAAATGGTGCCAGTTTGTCCTATCAGGTTAGGGGAGGTATAGCAAATTGGCTTTTTGTATGCTTTTTGTTGTACTTGTGGTTATTGTTTTTCGAAGGCTGGTAGGCCGTTAGTTGGAAACATGAGCATTATTGGTCTAGATTAAGAAATTCAATTATTAAGAAATGAAAAAGAGAAGGTTATTATGGCGCTGACTACCTGTAAAGCATGCAAAAAGGAAATACATGAAGATGTTGATCCATGTCTTCACTGTGGTGTGAAAACCCCTGGTATATCCTATGAAGAGGAACAGTTGTCAGAAAGGGAAAAGTATATTAAAGAGGAAGAAATTCCATACGCGATAGGGAAAAAAAATAGGTTTCAAAAACTATCAAAGAGGGTACCTTTTATTGAAGAGTTGACTTTTTCATTAGTTCTAGCAGTAATAATATCCTTCATAATTACTTGGATTGGTGACTTTGAGTTTTCAATTTTTAAAATTACTGTGATTGTGACTACGATAGTTACCTTTGCATCAATCCTTTTATTATACACAAAATTAGGGGATGTAAAAGGTACTCTAAAAAGAGAATTTGAAAAAAGCCAAGTAAAAAGTCAACAGAAATATATGCAACAGTTAGAAGAAGAAGTCGTACAGATTCAAAACAAAAAGAGGTTACTCCGAAAACAAAATTACTATACCAAATAAGGCCATTGAAAATGGCCATTATGATTTCAACAATCTAAACCTACTGAAGGCCATTGTTTTCTAGTTTTTCAATATTAATTAGATTTATTCGTGTAAACCAATCCACGAAGGTTGCGTAAATAGTTGACACTTTGCCCGCTTAGGGCGAATAGGGCGAATAGCTGCCAGTCAGCCCATTGGTGATTGGTACCGTTACTGTCGATCCGCAGATATAGGATAAATCGGTGGCAAAGACCTTTATGCCAGCACCTCCAACCCTTTCTGCTCCACCAGATTAAGCAGTTTCAGCGATGAGCCATTTGGTTGCTTTTGGCCACTTTCCCATTTTTGAACTGTCGAAGCACTGATATTCAAGTACTCGGCAAAGATTGGTTGGCTGACTTTGTATTGTTGGCGTAGTCGTTTGATTTGGTTTGCTGTGAAGCTTTTTACCGGTGGCAAACAGAGGGTTTCAATCTCCCTTAAAGTGGTCACATCCATAACACCAGCTTTATGCAGCCCTTTAGCTGTTTGATGTACAACGTCCAAGATTGATTCACTCATTGTATTCTACCTCTGTTAATTCGTTTGCTTTCACTGCCATTTTCAACATTTTGTCGTCATAAGCCACAATAGTACGCATTGAGCCTCGTTTGCCTCGCCCGGGCATTGCGACACGCTTTTTTACTACATGACCGCCCAAATTCGCGTCAACCAGCCCTCGCTCAATTTCCATAACAGCAACAATCAAGGCATTGTCTGGCAAATTTTCCTTTTTTGCCCACTTATTAAACCAGTGGGTTTTAAATATTTTCATATCTAACTCGCTTTAGTATAGCACTTGGTGCAAGGGTTGTTGATGTGATTTGTTGCAATGACGACGATCTTGTTTGTTTTGCTTGCTCATTTCTATGTTGATATTTTTAGTGAGATTAGTATTTTAAAGTACTGGCTATAATTATAGTGGTTGTTTTTTTTAGGCTAATGACTAGGCAAGTAAATACAAGATTAAAATATTCTAAAACAAGAGGTTATATAACTTTATTGACTGTTTTAAATGTTGATTGAATGGTTGTGGTTTAATAGGAAATTTTCATTTGTGTAACAATTGTCCTACGCCCATGCCCTGTCTGCCTTGGCAGCGTTTCTTATGGTGATATCGTTTGTCATGTTATTGCTTCAATCTTTACTATCAATAAATTCAATTTACCAATAATATGACGGCGCTTAATTAAGTGCAATGCGACTAAACAGCGACTTTTAGATAACTTTTAGGTTGGGTTGAAAGTTAAAAGTGGCTAAAAAGCTAAAGAAACGTTAAATTTTATGACAATGCCTTAAAGAATTTTGGATGCGGTACACAGGAAAGGATCCAATACCGGAGCGCAAATGACACAGAATAATGACAGCAGTGATCAAGACCTGACAAACCAAATATTTGTGCTCGGTGAATGGGTCGTCGACCCTGTTATCAATCAGCTCAGCAGTCCACAGAGCCAATCTCTCATTGTGCCCAAGTTGATGGAAACGCTGGTTTATTTCGCCGAGCATCAGGGTGAAGTCGTCAGCGGTGAGCAGATCACCAAAGCCATATGGCAAGGCTCTGTGGTCGGTGAAAATTCGCTGTATAACAATATTGCCCAGTTAAGAAAGAGCCTTGGCGACACCGCAGCCAAAAAACGTTATATCGAAACCATTCCCCGCAAAGGATATCGTTTGATTGCACCCGTTGGTGCTTTTAATGAAGAACCTGTCGAAGTTGAACAACCGCCAGTCGTCGACAATCACAATGATGCATCTAACTTTTTGCGCTTTGTTGCTGTTGGCGTATTGGCAGTGATAATGGCTGTCGTTTTTGCCATCTCACTGTTGAACAGCAAAACAGCTGAGCCAGTCACGGCCAGTGAATCCCGTTCCAGTTTATCGACTATCGCAGTCTACCCTTTTGACAGTTTGGTCAATGGGGATGAGGTTGATTATTTTGCCAGTGGATTGAGTGAAAACCTGATCTTTCGGCTCAGCCATATTCCCGGCCTCAGGGTGATCTCAACCACCACAGCCAACGCCATCAAAAAATCCAACCTGCCGATTGAACAACTCAAAAACAAGTACGGTATAGGCGCGGTATTAAAAGGCAGCATTCAAAAATCGCAAAACCATGTGCGGGTGATTGTTCAACTGACCAATACCACTGACGGCGGTGTACTGTGGTCAACTCGCTTTGACAAACCGCTGGATGATGTATTCAGCATTCAAGATGCCATTGCGCAGGCGATTGGAGAAACGCTGAGAGTAAAACTGACCAGTATTTCGATGCCTCAGGGGGTCACCGTCGCTGCGTTTGACCACTATTTGATTGGGCGTTTCTACTGGAACAAAAGACACCAGCGCGATACGCGCCTCGCGATTGAACACTTTAACAAGGCAATCGAAATTTCACCAGATTATGCTCAGGCCCATGCCGGATTGGGTGACAGTTATATCTTTCTCAATGCCTATGGCGATATGCCAATGGAAGAGGCTTATGGTTATGCGCGCGAGCATTTGAACAAGGCCCTTGAACTCAATCCCGCACTTGGTGACGCGCTGGCCTCTTTGGGGCAAATTCGGATGAATTTGGGTGATACCCAACCTGCCGAAAAACTGTTTATAAAGGCAATAAAGGCCAATGCCAATTATGTGCTCGCCTATCATTGGTATGGCATTTTGCTTAATAATCTAGGTCGTCATGATGAGGCTTTAAAGCAGCACAATATGGCGATGATACTTGACCCGTTGTCACCGATAGTTAACCGCAATATGGCATTCAGCCAACTGTTGAATGGTAACAAAATAAAAGCCAAACATTATTTTGACGAGTCTTTGGCTTTGGCCCCGATATTCTTCGGCAAAGAATTCCTTGCGCTGGGTTTTGAACCGCTAGAAAAACACAGTGCGCAAAAGGCTATCCTTTTTGTCAACAAGCACTATCAAGCGATTCCCGATATGGTGCCTCATAAGGTGACGTTAAGTCTGCTGGCCACCAGTGTTGGGGCGTATCAAAAAGCGCAAGCTTGGATCAATCAGGCGCAACAGTTGGTTCCCGGGCATCCGCGCATTATTGATGCCAAAATAGCCTTAAAGGCGGCTTTAGAGCAATGGCATGAGGTGATAAACCTGCTAAGGCAACGTCAGCAGACTCAGCCTGCCAATGCTAGTCTCTATTTACAAATGGCCTACGCCCATTATCTAAACAATGATTTTAAAAGTGTGAAAAGTCTCATAAAATCAATAGCGCCGCAGCTTGAAGACAACCCGAGATTTAAGCTCTTGCAACTTTTGTTGGCTACTGGGGAGCAAAAATCACGGATTTTGGAGCAACTTCAGACCAATAACGACGTCTCTATTGTCAATGCCGCCATTTACAGTTTTAAAGGTGAGCAGGTGCAGGCCATCGGCATATTGGAAAAAATGCTCGATTTGGGCTGGGTCGAAGATGCCAGTCGTTACTGGTGGTCTTTCAATGATGATCCGGCACTGGCACAAGTTAAACAGCACCCGCAATTTGCCAAGCTGGCCAAGGGCCTTGCAGCTGACAAAGCGCAATTGAAGGCGTTATTGCAGCAGTTGAATATCAACAGCGCGCCTTGATTGATAAGCCTCAATTGTTAAGGTCGGTAGAGATAGCAGGCAGTCAACATACTGACTTGGTCATTGCAAAATAATTCCCTTATATTCAATGGGATAATTCTTTAATAATCCTAAAAGAAAACTAAAATCTGTCTAAAAATTATACTTTTCTATTGTTTGGTTCCCCCCGGTTCAGTAGATTGAAATGGCTGGCAGCATCATTAAATTAATTATAAATCTAACTGAAGGGGGCGTTATCATCATGACGTTTAGACCAAATTTTTGTGCCATTACCACGGCCTTGTTGCTGGGTGGCAGCTTTAATGCGTACAGTGCTGATATCTCGGGCACAATCACCAATGGGCAAAACGAGCCCGTTACCGGCGCTAAAATCACTTTGTTAAAACCCGGTGTGAGCGGGCAAATTGTCGGCCGCATTGTCGACCGTAGCTCAGGTGCCGGTATTGCCGGTGCACAGGTTTTTATCGATGTTAAACCCGAACTGGGCGGACAATCACCCGTTATTGCCATTTCAGACAGTCAAGGATATTACAGTCTGGCTGGATTAACGACAGACAGCTATACCGTTGGCGTATGGTTACGTGGGTATGAGACTCAATATCAAATGAATATTGCGGTGACTGCTGGGCAAAACAGTGTGCCGGACCTGGCTATAGGCGCGGTGACGGTGGATGAAGAATATCTGGTTATCTTGCGGGCCGAATTTGAGTCAGTCAAGTTTCACCCCGATCATGATGCTGGCTGGGCCGAGAAAATGTATTTTGATGATACTCCAGGGGCTTCTTCGGTACGTAACTTTTTTTATCAGGTTTCTCACGGTCGATTCGATTTGAAAAAAGGGGCCAATGTGCTGGTCAATGTTACACAAGCCGAGTTGCAATATCCCCATGACAATTATATTCGTGATGATGTGGTCGATTGGGTGGTTGAGGCCTCCCGCTCGCTGGTGGATTATACCGACCCTAAGCTCGACCTTCACAACAACTGGGATCATAAACCCGGAAGCGACAACAAAATAGACAATGTGGTGGTGCTGACCGCCGGACTCCCCAAATCCATTACCGGCAGCGATTGTGACATGAACCCGGTATCTATGCTAAACGGTGAAACGGTGGGGAGTTCAAAGACGACGCCGGTGCAGGCGCTGCTGCCGGAATATTCGCCTTTGGGCAATATTGTCCATGAAATGTTTCACAATATGGGTGAAACCGCTGTACAGGATCTGTATATGAACGGTGAGTGTGATGTTGACGATGAAGTTTCCACACCAATAGGCACGGTAGGCAAGTGGGGCACTATGGGTGTTGGCATGTACAATAAAATCGTTGACCGACTTGTTGATCCTCGTGCACAAAGTTGTGAAGTAGAATACGTTGACCCGTGTGAAGGTCAAGATGGGCAGTGTATTGCTAGCGGTTCAGGCGTACAGCCTGCATTGCCAGTGCCTTGGTCATTGGAAAGCTGGTATCACAAACGTTTCTGGAAATCTGATGTGGTCAAGAATCAGGTCGTCGATTATGGTTCGCATCAAACCGTAAGAATTTACCCTTGGGCCACCTCTGGTGATCTGACTCAGATGGTGACGGCGAAAAACTCAAACTCGGACCAATGGTGGACCATCACTAACCGCCAGCCGATAGGGTTTGACCATGGTTTGGTTTATGAAGACAGTGCAGGTCAAACCGGTATTGTCATTGATTTTAATGACAAAGCGCTCAAAGGCCGAATGGCATTGAAAGGGCCTGTTCGTATTCGAGACAGTCATCCAGGCACCGTGCCCGATTACGCTCACTTTACCTGTCGCTCTCATGCCGATGATGGTGCATTTAACATAGGCGAAGTGGACAATTACTCTGAAGGCTCGCTTGATGTGCAGTTGCTCGAAGCGCACGACGATGGGTCGATCACCGTATTTATCTCGACTGATGGCGCTTCGCCTTTGGCCGCAATAAGCGCAAAGCCCGATGAAAAACGGGCAAAATTAACCAGCGAAAAAGCCGTTGGCAAAAACACCAACAACCAGCACCATGCCTCGTTGGATCTGGAAATTACAACCAGTAAAGCAAAATCAAAACAACCAATAGCGGCGCAAAAACTCGCTGCCAATCAGCCTGTCGTTCTATCGGCAACTGAAGGTGCGGTGGTTTACAGTGGCAATAGTGGCGATTATTCATTAACTAATGTAGCCAACTCAGACTGGCTGGTTGAAGTCGATGCCTGTGGTTTTGCCAATGCACAGCAGCAAGTTGCTTTAACATCGTCGACCACCCTCGATTTTGTTTTGACGCAAGACAGCAGCCGTGCTTTGGATGCAGTGGTTAGTGCACCTGTTGACGGGGCGAGCTACAGCGCTGGGCAATCGGTGGCATTAAACGCCAGTACCAGCAACTTGTTTGGACAGAGCAATTTTCAGTGGCAAAGTAACCTTGATGGTTTGTTGTCAACCAAGATAACCGATAGTGTGGTGCTGAGTTTAGGTTCACATGTCATTACCTTGTCAATCACCAATGAGCTTTGTGACACCAGTACGACTGTTTTAATTGATATTGTAGAAGGCCCGGCAAACCAACTGCCTGTGGCAAGCTTTAGTGTGAGTACTGTGGGTTTAACGGCGAGCTTTACTGATGCCAGTGCAGATAGTGACGGTAGTGTTGTCGCTCAGGTGTGGGACTTTGGTGACAGCAATAATTCGACTGAAGCTAACCCGGTACATACTTATGCCACAGCCGGTGATTATACTGTCAGCCTTAGCGTAACTGATGACCAAGGCGGGCAAAGCAGCACCTCACAAGTGGTTAGTGTGACAGCAAATAGCGACCCGTATGCATTGCAAAATGGCGTGGCGAAATCACCTGTGACAGTGGGCGAAAAAGCGCAAATTCAATATCATATTGACGTACCGGCAGGTGTAACCAGCATGACCATCACATTATCGGGTGACGGCGACGGTGACTTGTATGTTAAACATGGTAGTGAGGCCAGCCGAAATTACGGTGGCTCGGACTATAAGGCAATTAAATGGAAAAGCGATGAAAGCATCACCATCGGCAATCCCCAGTCCGGCACTTGGTATATCATGGTTTATGGCTATCATGAGATGACTGAAGGATCGTTGAAGGTTGTATTTTAGGACGTGTAATCAAATTGTATAGCAGGTTTTTATGATCTGATACTGCACATAGAAACCCCCGCTTGGCAACAAATGGGGGTTTAGTTTTTGGGGTTATCGGTACCAGAGTTGTTCGTTGTCTACCGGTGTTAATGGGGGCAACAGCGGATTTTTCAGGTGCAACACTTTTTTGTCTTTGAGCCAGTCTGGCCCCGCCTGATCGAGAAAATAGCTATTTAGCAGAATATCAAAAGAGCCGTCTTCAAGGGCGATCTGCAAGCCCGTTTCGAGTCGCTTTGCCAGTGTGGTATTAGCCAGAGCGACAAAAAAATAGAAAGGGGCGATATAGTGCAACAGCAAACTGTCTTCGGTAATCAGTCCTTTGGGTTGATACAATGGCTGCTCTGATTGGGCCTCGGTGATGCTGCGGGGAAAATAATCAAATCGTTTGGACTGCAACATCTCAAAAAGACCGATGTAACTCGAACTGGTGGTCACTTTAAGCTTATTGGCACGCAAGATTTGGGTATCGGGCCAGTCATGCCCCTGACCTGCGATGAGTTTTCTCAACTGTGCTAGGGTGTTGATATCCCTGAATTTGACTTGATCTTCTTGACGGATAATAAAAATCCGGTATCCCATCAGCCCTTTTAACAGGGGAATGCGAATAGGTAACAGAACTTCCTCACGCGCAGCATCCGTCATGGTCCAAAGTACTTCTAGTTCTTTGGAGGCTTTTAGTAAACGAATGGCTCTGCCTTGATGCAAATAGGGGAGT
>JABSOG010000183.1 GCA_013216025.1 Algicola sp.
GCAGCGCATCAAGGTCGGCCGCACTTTCGATGGTGTTGTAGGCGTTTAAATCAACCCCTTGCTCGTGCCATTGTTTGGCGCAAAATTGGCTCGATGTCTTAATTTCAGACAACAATGATTGGCGGGTATAATGCTGCGCCATAGTCACTTGGGATTGAAAGTTGCAGTTTTTAAGGCCGTTACGCGACAACCCGGTGCCACGTTGATCAAAAAGAATGACATCGGCCACTTCGCGCATTTTAACAAACAAATCAAAACGCGACCCCTTTGCCGTGCCTGTTGCCGAACCACCCGGACCACCAGACAAATAGACAATCGGGTTACCGGGATTTTTAGCCGTGCTGGGCAGACGAACAAAACCCAGTTTGAGTTTTTTATTGGACGGGGTTTTGCGATTTTCGTCAACCTCTATATAACCCACTTCGCCCTGCGCGGTTTTCACTTGCTCGCCACTTTTATGTTTGAGCTGGTAAGCTTGCCAATCAATGCTGTTGTTTGCGCTATGCGCTATATTGACAGACAGTGCCGGGATAAGGGCAAATAGACTGGCTTTCATCAATTTTTGTATATTCATGGGATTCTCCTGCAAAAAGTTAAGCCCATGATAACGGCGATATTGCCCATTTTTGGCCTTGATGCACCAACTGCACGCAGCGCACACCAACGGCATTTAGTTCTAAAAACAAACGGGATATATTACTTACCATGGTTTCATTACAACTTTCGGGCAATACGTGACAACAAGATTGAAAACCACCATTGGGCTGCTACTGCTTGCTGTGCTGCTAACACTGACCAGCATCACTTTACAGGCAAAACCCCAGTACATCGCCAAAATGGAAATACAAACCGGCTATACCGGTGATTGCATCACACTGGCGATGGCGCACTCTGGCTGGCAACCCACCAGCATTCATGAGCTAAAGCAGTCGCAGCGAGTGTGTTTGCGCCAAACAGTCACTATTGACCCAACAAAAATGCCAACCCACAGCGCAGTACTCATTAACATGCTGGGGGCGCGAACAATCTATTGGGACGGCCAACGAATCGGCAGCGATGGCACAGTCGGCTCAGATAAAACCAGCGAAATACCCGGCCCTATTCGCACGCCCCACTTAATACCATCACACTTGCTGGCAGCCGGAGAACACCAACTGGTGATTGAAGCCTCGACGTTTCATATAAACGAATCAGTATCCCGCTTATTTTACGATTTGCTCATCACCGACTACGACGCCGCCATGACTCAGCCATTACACAGCACCACTGCGGCTATTTTTTTGATAGGGGCGCTGGTGCTGGTCAGCCTATTCTTTCAAGCCATTTTTTGGTTATACCAACGCCGCAGCAGTTACCAAATATTCAGCTTATTATGCCTGTCATCGGCCTGTTTATTGGCGGCAGAGAAATTTCGCGCGCTGTACGGTTACACTTATGACTGGCACCTCACCCGGTTACACTTAATCATGGTGTTCACCTTCATCAGCACAGGATTACTCCCGGGCTTTTACTTATTTTATTACCAAATGAAAAACACCCGCTACTGGATAACGGCCATCACAATCGGTTTGTTATTTGCCTTAATGATTGACCCACGTTACGACGCCAAAAGCATTCTGATGTTCGCGGTGTCTTTGTTGGCTGCGCTTGTCATTAATTTACTGGCCTTAAAACAGCGTAAAACCGGCGCCGTGTTTAGTTCGATATTGTTTGTCAGTGTGCTGCTGATCTTTTTGCTCAAACCGCTGGCGCTGGTTTTCAGCTTTGTCGAGCAATGGTTTGTGCTGATTTATCTGGTGATCATACTGTCGATCATCACCACCCTGATTGGCGAAATGAAACGCAACCGCGCACAGGCACTGACCTCTGCACGATTAGAGACAGAATTGTTAAGGCGTAACCTGCAACCCCATTTTTTGATGAATTCGTTGATGCTGATCATCGAATGGATAGAACACAAACCCCAAGCGGCGGTGCAATTTGTTCAATCGTTGTCTGACGAGTTAAGAATGCTGATCCAATATTCCGCCAAGCAAGTGATCACCCTTGAAGAAGAAATCGCCCTGTGCAGGCGTCATTTAGAGATCATGGCCCACCGCTACAAAGCCGATTACCAACTGGTGGTCAACGGACAAATTGAAGGCATTGATATTCCACCCGCCATCATTCACACCCAGATAGAAAACGCCTTTACCCACAACCGCATTACCCGTGGTGCCGCGTTTACCCTGAATATCAGTGTCGACAAAAACCAAGTAATATTAGAGCTGCGATCTCCGTACAAACAAAAGTCAGGCAACAAAAAACATAGTGAAGGAACTGGCACTGGCGAGAAGTACATTCGCGCCAGATTGAAAGAACGCTTTGACCAGCAGTATGATTATCAAAGTTTTGCCGACGACCAGCATTGGGTTAATGTTATAAAATACCAAGCAAAAGAGGGATGAATCGATGCAAGTAGTGATCGTAGAAGATGAACCTGTAATAGCCGAGCGGCTTGAACGCCAAATCAGTCAGATCCTCGGCGAAAAGCTTGGCAAGATAATCTGGTTTGATGACTTGGACGATGCTCAAGAACACTTGGCAGAGCACAGCATCGATTTGCTTTTTCTCGACTTAAACCTACACGGTGACGATGGGTTCGATTTGCTCAAAACGGTCACCGCCGACAGCTTTCACACCATCATAGTCTCGGCCCACGCAGATCAGGCCATCAAAGCCTTTGAAATTGGGGTTTTAGATTTTGTCGCCAAACCTTTCACTCAAGAGCGCCTCGAACAAGCGATAAACCGTATGTTGAACCAAGAACAACGCGCCGATTACGGCAGCCGATTTTTGAGCATCAAAAAAGCAGGATTAATAGAATTGGTAGCAGTAAAAGACATCGACTACATCGTTGCCAGCGGGCATTACAGCGAATTGGTTTACGGTGAACAAACCGCATTACATGACAAATCGATAGAGCGAATAGCCGTATTGCTGCCGCCAAACTTCGAACGCATTCACCGCTCTTATATCGCCAACATGAACAACATCGCCCGACTAGTCATTGAGCCCGGCAGCAAGTACAGCGTGATATTACAAAGCGGCAGCAGTTTGCCCGTTGGCCGCACCCGCTTTGCCAAAATCAAAGAAAAGCTGGCGCTTTAACCACACTGCCTGGCCGACGCCAGTTCTTTTAGATATGAAGCCGTCTACCTGTATTAAGGGGGTATATGGAGGTATTGAGAGCGTATAGGTCACTGTACTAAACCTTTTTTAATCAGGTAATGCGCCTGATTGTGCCCGTCGAAGTACAGGTTGAGTTCGGGGTGATTAATCGGCTCAAAATGTTTCAACACCCCAAGATTTTGCTCGGCTACATAGGTGGTATGCACAGCATTGTTCACCAGCACCTGATACCAAGGTTTGTCTTTGGGTGGTTTAGAGCTGGCTACTTGTTGATACCACAGTTCGGTGAGAGCAAATTGCGGATCGACGCCATAAATGACACCAATATAATTAAAAAGTCGGTGATGAACCACCTGTCCTATCGAGAATAATGCCCGTTCAGTCATGTAAGTGCCTGTTTATTATTTCAAAGTTGAGCCGATTTTAAGGATAAAGCGCAAAAAAAATGCAATTTATGTGAGTATAGCAGTCGGTCTCTAGCCATGGATAGTTTGATACACTATACTACTGCGCTGTCTTATTTACGCCCGTGGTGCTTATGAATCAATATGTCAAAATCCAACCAGCCGAATTTTTGCCTCGAAAGTTTCGCGTTTATCAACATCGTCAAATAGATAAGATTGAAGTTTTAAAGCGTATCCCGCAAGAATTGTGCTTTGAAATGAAGGTGGTTGCCAGTGTATTACCCTTTAGGGTTAACGACTACGTATTCAACGAATTAATCGACTGGGACAAAGTGCCCAACGATCCGGTTTTTCAATTGGTCTTCCCACAAAAAGACATGCTCGCGCCAAAGTCGTTTGATCGCATGGCGGCCTTGCTAAAAACCGAACCAACCTCTGCGCAAATCCACGAGCTGGCTACAGAATTAAGACAAGAGTTAAACCCACATCCATCCGGCCAGATGGAAATGAACGTGCCCACCATTGATGAAGAAGCGATTGATGGTATGCAGCACAAATATACCGAAACCGTGTTGTTTTTCCCAAGTCAGGGTCAGTATTGCCACGCCTACTGTACGTTCTGCTTCCGCTGGGCCCAGTTTGTCGGCAAATCAATGCGATTTAACTCTAATGACGAAGATACCCTGCACAAATACCTACGCACCCACACAGAAGTCACTGACTTGCTGATGACCGGTGGCGATCCGATGGTGATGCGCACCAAAAAATTGCGCGCTTACCTCGAAGAATTAACCAAACCCGAATACGACCACGTTCAAAACATTCGTATCGGCAGTAAATCACTGACCTTCTGGCCCTACCGCTTTGTCACCGACGAAGATGCCGGTGAATTACTAGAGTTGTTCGAACGCCTGACGAATGCTGGTAAACACATCTCGTTCATGGCGCATTTGAACCACCCGCAAGAAATGCGCACTGACATCTGTAAAGAAGCCATCCGCCGCATTCGTGCTACCGGTGTTCAAATTAGAACGCAGGCTCCTTTGCTGAACCACATCAACACCAACCCAGACGACTGGGCCGAAATGTGGCGTGAGCAAGTTAAACTGGGCATGATCCCTTATTACTTCTTCATCGAACGCGACACTGGTGCCAAGCGTTATTTTGAAGTGCCATTGTACAAAACTTGGGAAATATTCCGCGATGCCTACAAGCAGGTATCAGGTTTGGCTCGAACCGTTCGAGGCCCTTCAATGAGTGCCGGTCCAGGTAAAGTAGAAGTACAAGGCGTGACAGAAGTCATGGGTGAGAAAGTGTTTGTATTGCGCTTTATTCAAGCCCGTAACCCAGACTGGGTTCAACGTCCATTCTTTGCCAAGTACGATGAAAAAGCCACTTGGTTGAATCACTTGGTACCCGCCTTTGGCGAAGAGAAGTTCTTCTGGCAGGATGAATACGATCAAATGACTAATCCTTCGTAGCTGAGCAGGGCGAAAGTCAAAGTCAAAAGCCTCAACACGGAGGCACGGAGCAACGGAGGTTCACGGAGGAAAGACAAAAAACAGAAAGAACAAGATCAAGGGATTAGGATAAAAACGATTTGTGCAATCAATATTAACTGCATTATTTTATCTTTCCCCTTTTTTTTCTTTCATCTTTTCCTCCGTGAACCTCCGCGTCTCCGCGCCTCCGTGTTAAATCTTTTGACCTTAAGGCCGCAACCACCAGCCCCTTAGAAAGCCATCAATTACCCACCATAAGACAAGTTACTATTATCCAAGCTACCATGTGAATTATGCGAACGCAGTTGCTGCTTGGCGGCTTTGCCATCAATCTTCAAATTGCCAGCCCCTTTCATCTCTACTTTCAAAGAGCCTACATCCACCGTTAACTCGGCATCTCCCGCGTCATTAATATTGATGGTCAATGTATCTGCCGTTACCGTGTCTTGGCCATAAAGCTCTGCTGCACCGCCGACCGAAATGACATTCAAGATATCATAACTGACGTAAACCTTAACCGTTTCACCGCTATGAAAACCTTTGGTGGTGACGGTGAGCTTGCCGTTTTCGGTGCGGGTGACAATGTCCTTCATTGAAATCCCCGATGCTTTTACCTCAACGTCACCGACAGTGCCTTGGCTCAAATACACTTGAGCCAAACCCGACACTTCGAGCTGGGTGAAAGGGGCAACGCTGCGCTGTTCTTTATCGAGGTTAAAATCAAAACCCATGGCACTTTGAGTGAACAGGGCGAATGGAATAACTAAGGTTTTGACTAAAGTTTTAATGGTCATAATGAAGCTCCTGATAGACAAATAATTAAGGTATTTAACAAACTTGTGCCCACGATACCCCTGTTTTAGTGAAATATTAGGCTTTATTCACCAACTGCTTGTGGGCTGTCACCAACGACTCACCGCGCTATTTTGGCCGTCGTCTTTACCTGCTATGCTTACCAACATATTCTTTTACCATGATTAAACCTTATGATCCGCACCTTGTTATTGTTCTGCTCTTTGCTTTGTTCTCTCCTATCGTTTTATAGCTTTGCCGGGTCAGACCAAGGCACCTATATAAAAGATGAACGCTATAAAGTCGGTGATGATATACGCTGGGCCGTGCCCGATTTTGCCGACCAAGACTGGAAAGCGGTGTTTGATGGCTTGCCAAAAGAACAAACGGTTTACTGGATACGCTCCCATGTCATGGTCGACCCACAAGCATCCCCCGCGCCCATGGGCATATACACAACCGCATTCGGTTCTTACGAGTTGTACTGGGATGGACAGTTAATCGACAAAAGCGGAGTTGTTGGTATTGACCAAGCCAGTGAAATACCCGGCCCCATCGTTAACATCAGCCGCGTGCCCGATGAAGCTTATACTGCGGGTGAACATATCATGAGTATGAGAATCTCGTCTTTTCACTCTCAAGACATCGCTCGCGAAACATATTTTGGTCAATACCTTGCCTCTTATGAGCGCTTGCAGTTTAAGCGCTACAAAAAAAACCTGCCGCCTATCATGATTTTGGGCGGATTGCTGATCATCGCGTTGTACTTTTTACAACTCTATTGGATATACGCCCGCGACAAACCTTTTTTAATGTTCAGCCTGTTGTGTTTTGCCGTGTCAGCGCTGTTGATGACCGAATCTTATAAAGGACTGTTTGGTTACACCTACGACTGGCACATTTTCCGCTTAACGCTGGTCAGTTTTTGGACTGGTTTGGTGGCGGTATTGCTACCACTGTTTTTGCTTTACCAGTTTGAGTTGCCCTTCAAAAAGCGTTTAACCCTTGCGGCTGCGCTGATCATGCTGTCGATTAACACTTGGGTGCCCGGTTATGATTTTTCTGCCGAAATAATGTTTGTGGTGACCTTTATCTGGGCGTTAATCATTGCATTATATGCTTGGAGAAAACACAAACAGGGCGCCATGTTAACGGTGCTGGGTTTATTGGTGGTGGTGCTGACCAAAGTATTGGTGCCTTATGGCTTTCAAGACAGCTTGTTTTTCCCCAGCTTTGGAATTTTGATTTTATGTGTACTAACCACCCTCACCCAACGCATGAAGGTGACTCAACAAGAGCGCAACGAGGCGTTGGTCAACTCAGCCCAGCTTGAGATCATGCTACTGAAAAAGAACATTCAGCCCCATTTTATTCTCAATACCCTGACCTCAATCGAACAATGGATAGAAGAAGAGCCACAAACGGCGGTCAAGTTTATCGATGCGCTGGCCGACGAATTCAAGGTAATGAATGCCATGGCCGACCAAAAACAGGTGCCGTTGGCACAAGAGCTAGACTTGTGTCGCTCGCATTTGCAAATAATGAGTTACCGCAAAGACATGCAATTTGAACTGGCCACAATCAACACCAACCCCGAATTACTCATTCCACCCGCCATTATTCACACCCTGATTGAAAATGCCCTAACCCACAATATTTACCTGCAAGGCACAATCAAAATGACCCTAACCCAGTCGACAGTTGAACAGGGTATTTGCCTTGAACTGACGGCGCCGTTGAACTTGCCGAAAAACCTCCCTAATAAAGAGCCGAACACACTGGACAATCAAAGCAACGGCACCGGATTGAAATACATCAGGTCGCGGCTTGAAGAAAGCTACCCCGGGTTATGGGACCTGCAAGAACAGCAAACCGAAGCACATTGGATCACCAAAATCATCTTTAAGGACCTTATTGGAGGTAAAGTAAAATGAACATTGTCATGGTCGAAGACGAGGTGATGGTCGCCCGGCGGTTAACCAAATTTTGCCAAGCCATTCTTGGTGAAAAAATAGATTCGTTAAAGCACTTTTTAACCCTAGATGATGCCGAGGAATACCTCGCAGAGCACAGCATCGACTTGTTATTGCTCGATTTGAACCTAAACGGTCAAGACGGATTCGACATTCTCAAAAGTAGTGTCGCCGCCAGCTACCAAACCATCGTGGTATCGGCCAATATCGACCGCGCATTAGAAGCCTTTGAATACGGCGTGCTAGATTTTGTCGGCAAACCGTTTAAGCAAGAACGACTCGAAAAAGCCTTTGAACGCCTGCTCAACACCCACGATCATGGCACAGCCGACAGCCGCTATTTATCGGTGAAAAAGCAGGGGCGAATTGAAGTGATAGAACTACAAAACATTCGATATATCCGCGCCGCCAGCCATTATTCTGAATTGGTCTTACTCGATGGCAAAACCGAGCTACATGACAAGAACTTAGAGCGCCTGTTGATGGTGCTGCCCGCCCGGTTTGAGCGAGTGCACAAGTCGTACGTGGTGCCTATGGACCAGATTAAAGCGCTGCTAAAACACCCCGGCAGCAAGTATGAACTTAAGCTGCATAACGACGAGTGCATTCCACTTGGGCGGACGCGATATGGGGCTATACGGGCTAAGCTTGAGGGGTGTTAAGATTAAGTTCAAGGTCAAAAGATTTCAACACGGAGGCACGGAGTCACGGAGAAAGAAAGAGAAGATCAAAATCAAAATCGAAATGGGTAAAAGTAACTTTATTCTTTTAACTTTTTAAATCTTTTCCTCTTTCTTTCTCCGTATCTCCGTGCCTCCGTGTTAAGGCTTTTGACCTTAAAGCCGAAGGCGACCCGCGCGAAGCACCCAAACCCAAAAAGGTCACTTAAAAAGATAACGCCCAATAAACCCTTTATCTCGGGTGGTCACTGCAATGGCACTCAACCCCGGCACTACCGAAAGCCCAGTCACAGGCGAATCAAACGCCTGCACCGTGCTCGCCTCATCTGCCTCTATGTCAATCACGCCCACAGCATTCCCCTGCGCATACAAAATATGATTGGCGTCGATAAACTGGGGCGGTATCTGGGGATTAACCGCATCATGAACAAATACGCGAAAACCGGCAGGTGCTATCAATTGGAGTGAGTTCTTTGTGCCCAGTGTTGAGTTCGCCACCTCTGCGTGAGAAAACAACAGGTGACTAGAGTCGTTAAAATCCATATGCCTGATAGCCCCATCACTGTCTGATGCAATCAACTCAACCGTTTGCGACCCATTTTCTAACTTCAAACGATGTATGCCGGGAAAATCATATTCCCCCGGTGTGGTTGCTTCACCCAGCAAAGCATACAACCAACCATTGGGGGCGACCTTGGCTTGTTTTATCGGCCCACGTAAAATGATGTTGGTTTCTAGGGTTAACTGCCCTTGTTGCAAATCAAATTCCACCAGGCTGCTTTGTTCATCACTGGTCTTAACCACCCACAAGTTACCTTGGCCGTTATTCACCAACGCCACGGCATCAATCCCTTCAACAAAGTCAAAGCGGTCGGCTATTTGCCACGACTTGCCTTTATCCACGCTTTTGATAACCATTCCGTTGGAGACCGAGTCGTATATCAGCCCATACAAAGTACCATCATCGACACTGACCATTTGCTTGATACCGCCAATCGCGACATGCTCGCTGGCCCCGTTGTTGTGGTTAAAGTCCACCAGCGTCATAAAATTCGAGTTGTTTACCGCCAGTGCGGTGTTGCTATCAATACTCAGTAATTGCTCAATCGCTTGGTCGACACCCATGCTGCGCCAACGGTTACCTTGTTTTTAGAGCAGGCCGCCGCGGGTGCCAAGTATCACTTGCTGGCCATTAACGGCCAGTTGCGCCGGAAAATAAAGGTGGTGGGGTAATGATTCGAAATCATTCCAGTCTTGCAGGTTGGTCGATACATAAATGCCGTTATAGGTCAGGGCGTAATACTTGTCGTTATTGGCGTAAATATCTTTAATGCGATTGTTGTTTTCACCAATGCTAAATTCTTGCCAACCGCTGTCGCCATTCAAATCAAGTTTGTAATAAATTGAATTGTTTAAGGACGACACAGTGGTATTAGCGATGACGGCCTGCCCGTCGATTTTGTGAATTTCGTCGAGCACCAACGCCACGCAATCGGTTTGATGGGTCAACGTAATTAAGTCCAGCGTGATTAAACATCCCCCATGCAAATACAACAGGCTGCCTTGCCAAAGCGTCAGCTCTTTAATGGCGTTTACCTGATTGACCAGATGAATGATTTCGGCGGTTTTAGTGGCTGGGTCATATTGAAATATCTCAGTCACTGCATGTTGACCACTCGAACTGGCAAAATAATGTTTGTCGGTCGCAGGGTCGTAATCGTATTCGCTGGCAAGCTCGGCCCCTAAGCCACCAGCAATGAGACTAAATCCGTCTACCCCCGACTCAAAGTTGACAATGGCATTGGTGCTTGGCACTCGCAGGTTGCCCGCGCTATCTTTGCGCATCGTGAACACCGGCTTGCTACGTATTTTTGTCCAGTCAGCACCGTCATTTTGATACAAACCATTAAGAGTGCCCACCACTATTCTGCCATCTGCCACAATTGACAAATCGTTAATGTCGCCACCAAAAAATCGGGCTTCGCTAAACTCGAATACCAAAATGGGATCGGTGACTTGCACAGGTTCAGGCTGCGGGTTACCCGACTGTAGCTCGCCAGTGCCACCACCGCCACAACCGGCCAACATGACAAACAAAGTAAAAATGGTGAGTATTTGGTTAGTGTTTTTCATTTATCATGACTTCCATTGGTTTTGTTAATCAAATAATAAGACAGGGTCGCCGAATTTGGAAATTTGTCAAAAGGCAAAGCTTATTCTAAAATCACACAATCAATCTCAATCAACCCATGAGCAGGTAGAGGTAGTATAAAAATGAGTGAAGGTGCACACGAAATTATCGAATTTTGGTTTAACGAACTAGAACCAAAGCAATGGTGGATAAAAGATATCCAACTAGATCAACAAATACATAAGCGTTTTGGTGAATTACACCGACAAGCCAATCAAAGCGAATTAGTGGCTTGGCGATATAGCAGTATTGGCCGCTTGGCAGAGATCATTATTCTCGACCAGTTCTCTCGCAATATCTATCGAGACACCCCCCAAGCCTTTGCCAGCGACCCCTTGGCGCTTTGTCTCGCACAACATGCGCTGAGCCACAGTTGCCAAAACGATTTGACCGATGCCCAGCGCTCATTTCTTTACATGCCGTTTATGCACAGCGAATCGGCCTCGGTACACCAAGTCGCCGAACGCCTGTTCAACGAACCACAAGTCAGTGGTAATAAAGATTTTGAACACCGCCATAAGGCCATTATCGACCGCTTTGGCCGCTACCCGCACCGCAACCAAATACTGGGGCGGGAGTCTACGACAGACGAAATTGAATTTCTTAAAGAACCAGGCTCTTCATTCTGATACAGGGTGTTTCTTTCGGATACAAAAAAGCGCTCTGTTTGTCGATAATTGCTTGGATTTATTGCGCTTGCCCATTACACTGCTCGCGCAATTATTACCATAGATCGCAATTAGCGAAAGGACACACATGAAAAAATCTCTATTGGCCGCCCTTATCCTGGCCATTTGCCCACTCAGTCAAGCCGCCGACAACTCTTCTGAAGGAAAAACCCACACTCTGGGTTACGGTGCCGGCTGGGGCAGCATCAAAAGCGACACGTTTTACCGCAATTCAGAAGAGCACGACCATAGCCTGTACTATTACAACTACCGCCTCAACGAAAGCTGGTCTGTCAATGTAGAACACATCCAAGGTGATTCGAATGGTGGTTTTCTTGATATCAACCTATTCCCGGGAGGTGCAGACGATTTTGATCGGGTAAACTACAAAGCTTATGCCGTTAGCCTTAAAGGCGCAGTGAATTTGTCCAACCGCTGGAGCTTATACGGCAAGTTGGGTGGACATGCCTATAAGACCGAATTTACCGACAGCGTTAACACCAACTATGACGATGACGGTTTTGATATCAATGGGGCACTGGGCTTCGAATTCAGAGCCTACAACGGTTTTGGTATAGGTTTTGAAGCCGGACGTATCAAGCTGGGTGATACGCAAGCCAATACCCTGGGCATTAATTTGAGTTACGCTTTTTAGGGTCGACAGGGTCGGTCCTCGCTGCCGCGCCGACGCGCCCCAAACTAAGCTATACACCCGCCAACACGCCCGAAACCCCCCCCCCC
>JABSOG010000184.1 GCA_013216025.1 Algicola sp.
TTAGTCGCTAATTCATCGGCGGATCAACCTGTTGCAATGGTGTCAATGGATATACACCCGATACAAGTACACCTAACAACCCTCGAATACCTCAGTAGAAAATCTTTTGGCGAAAATTCAAGTTGGCAAGAAACATTGCAATAGTTTGTTTTTCGACGAAATAGAAAAAATACGGCTGAATAGGGCACAATTCCTTACTTTGTCACCAATTCCACGTTTTTTCCACGTTAATTCACTGCTAATTCCATAAAAACAAGCCAAATCGGACGACCATGGAACCCTCTATTTTGATAAGTGGGTTCGTTATGACATTTTATACCAATGAAGGTTCGTTCAAAAAAACACTGGGTGTTGCCACCTTTTTCTCCTTAATCAGTGTGAGTTCGGCTGTTCTGGCTGACGGCCAGCAACACCTTGATACCCAGCTGTGGTATCAGCCTACGGGTCAACCCAATTCGCTGTTGCTCTCGCCTTGTCCTAGATACCCCAGATGTAACGATAGTGGGTCTGTTGCTGATTACAGTGCCAGCAATAACAACACCAGCGATACGTTAAATGCTTCAGCTCAGTCAAGTCGTCAAAACAACGATTAGGCTGGCGCTAGCGCTGTGCTTGGTATTGGCGCAGGCGGGATATTGTTCGGTGGGAGATAAGCCCTCACCCAAGGCATTTTCTTATGTCGTCGACAATATCCGCTGGCAGCTCGATATTAAGCCCCACGGCGTCTATCGCATCAATACCACTGCACACTCAATTTTGTTGAGCGTGCAGCGCATTGAGGCGGCCAAAGTTTGCCTCAGGATCCATAACTCCCCCCAAATAGAGAAAATCGACGACATTTTTAACCAACCCGCAATGGCCAAAACCCTGTGTTTGTCAGCCCAGCAAAGCGACGAACTCAGGATTTTTGGTATTGAGAAAATAGGTTTGGTGTTTCACGACAACAAGAGGATTCTTTACCCATGATTTATGAACATCAGGTGGTCACAATACCCAGGGTTAAACTGCCCTTTGGGCAGCAACTGGAAAATAGGGTTGCTTCAATGTACACCAACAGTGCATTGAAAATTAACGAAATAGCGTCAGCGCTGTATATGTGTGAACGACAGCTACATCGCTATATCAAGTCTCATTTTAATATGAAACCCAGCGAATATTTACGCAGATATCGCCTGTATAAGGCATCTGAATTGTTAAAGCAGGGTTATTCGGCGAAAAAGGTGACTTATGAGGTGGGCTTTTCGTCGTACAGTTATTTCGCCCGATGTTTTAAGCGAGAATTTGGATGTACTAGCAAGCAGTACTTTAGGCAGAGCAGTACGTAGTTTAAAGCTGGCACCGCAGTATCCGTGGCTCAAACACTGACCCAATCAGCATAATGCCTTTATTAGTTGTGCTTTTTTTAATAGTACCATTATAAACCGCGGCCACGGTGGCCCCAGAAATATCCACTCCCATGCTGAGGTAAACAGGGGATACCACGGGTATCGTTGAGTTAACATCGATTTTAACGACCTGCGACGGCGAGTGGTTGTCAGCATCGTCGGTGTGACCGAGAAAATCGAATAACCGGGGGTGACCTGCAACCCACAAGTTACCTTTGGTGTCCCATTCGAGGTTGTCGGGGCCAAATTTGACCGCTATGTCGCTTTGTTTGGTGAGTTTTCCTGTGCTTGAGTCTCGGTTGTAGACGCTGATTTTTCGGCCTGTGGCCTGAGACACATAAAACGTTTTTAAATCGTCTGTGGCTGTAATGCCGTTAGCAAAGCGTAAACCTGTGGCGACAATGCTGCCCTGGGTGCCATCGTAATACGTGACATTAGACAACGGTAAACCAAGGTAATCTTCAACCACTTGCATCACGCTACCGGGCGCAAAACCGTGGTCATTGGTGACATAAAACTGTGATGGGCCGACAGCAATCAAATCGTTGGGGCTGACCAAATCGGGATAACGAATGGTTTCTCTGTGAATTATTGAATTGTCATCGCTAATATCTAAAATATTGACTTGCTGTTGACCACTGTTGGGATGATTGACGACAAACAATGATCTTTGGCCGTTTTCACCGTGATACAGACTGATGCCGTGGGGGTGAAAATTGTTATCAGCCCCTTTATTGAGCCCTTTGCTGAGACCTTTGAACAGTAAATGCGGTTTTGCCTTAGGGTCAGATAAATCTAAACCATAAATGGCGCCAAGTGCGGGTTTTCCTGCGGTATTGGCACGACGATCATCAGCCGAAATAAACGCATATTGGCGAGCGTGGTCGATGGTGATATCTTCAGCGCCAATTAGTCCTTCTATTGGCTCACACTGGCCAGCAAAATGGGGTGTCAAGGGGGTGAGCAAACCAGAGTCTTCAAGCACGCGGTAGGCCTGAATTGCGACGATAGTAAAGGTTAGGACAAGGGCGATGGTGCGGCGCTTCATGGTGATCCAGCTTATGGTCTGGTTTTGTGGGCGGCAATCATAACCAAAATGACGCCGTCAGGCAATAACGCACAATCATGTTGCACGCGATATTGCTGACTATAATATCACTGGATTGTTTGTGAATTGAGGGCTAGAGGCTAAAACCAATCAAATTCCAATAATTCAATAGCGGGATAAACGCTAATCCTGCCATTGTGACGATACTTTGAAAGCACCGCTGAACTAGCCTGCCTGTTTTGTTGCGCCATTGCGCCACCGTCATCCACAATCCCCAAAACATCAATGGTATATGGATAAACGGCATTAACAGCGCCGTGGCTGCCAGTGCTGGCAGGCCAGAGAAAAACACGTCGTAATCGTATTCGAACAAAATATAAAGCAGCAAGTACAGATTGGTGAGGACCAACATTGCCATGGTGGTATTGACCTGGGCCAGTCGGTTGGTTTTACCCTTGCGGATAAAAACCAACTTTGTGACACTCACCACGACGGACAAAAGCAGTATCACCGCGATTATGCCGGTCCAGATGACTTGAATTTTTTTTGATTCATACCAAGATATTTTGTGCCAGGCTTCGCTGCCTTTTGGAAAGAAATAGGCGATTTCACCGTTGCCATTGCGACCAAATGCGGTGTATTGACCATATCTTTCATCATAAAATGTTAATCCTGATACCGGACTCAAGTCGCTACGCCATTGGAGTACCTCAAGTGAATCGCCGTTTTGTCTGATTTCTATATCGGCGTCTTTTTTCATCAGCACCGCCAGTTTTGCCATGGTATTTTGGCTGTAACGGGTAGGACGGTAGTGACCGGTTAGCGTGTTTAGCGGTTGATTTGAAGATTGCCATTGGGCTGGGTCTGTTGCTGGTGCTGTGGTCGAAACCGGGGCTGGGTGGTTGCTTGCGAGTTTTTTCAGCAAGTCATGAATAAACCGTTGTATGACCTTGGCAGCCACCGGGGTTGATGCATTGACACCAATAAACAAACCGATATTCAAGTCGGGGATCAGTAACAGCTCACATTGAAATCCAGTTAACAGACCATTATGGCCAATCGATTTAAATCCCTGTCGGCGCTTTTGTGCAAAGCCGAACAACCACTGCTCATCTGCTTGAGCGAAATGTTTGAACCCCTCGTTAAACATTAAATCAAGGGTCACTTGTTGTAGAATTTGCACTTCGTTGTATTTGCCGTGGTTCATCAGCATTGTAATATAATGCCCCATTTGCGCTGCAGTGGCCTTCAATCCGCCAGCAGGATAGTGCAGCAAATTTCTTGCTTGATGGGGCAACAGTCTGCCCTTTTTTTGCTTGTAACCGGTGACAATCGAATGCGTTGAGCCTGCATCGAGTCTGAAGCCGCTGTTATTCATCCCCAGTGGCTGCAAAATGGCGGTTTTTACGTATTGGTCAAAGGGCATTCCACTGACTTCTTCGACGATGAGGCCAAGTAGGGCATAACCATAGTTAGAGTAGCTAAAAGCCTTTCCCGGGGATCGGATTTGCTTAGGCATATGCGCTTTGAGGTGCTCGGCCAGTGGCACAATATCCTCAATACGGACAACCTCTGTGTTGATCACTCGATTATCAATACCCGCAGTGTGAGTGAGTAATTGTCTGATGGTGATTGGGGCAAAATCGGTTGGGTAATTGAAAGTCGCCAGATAGCGGTTAATGTCTTCATCAAGGTCGACTTTTCCTTGCTGGTATAACTGCATTACGGCTGTGGCGACCACCGTTTTAGAAACCGAAGCCACGGGAAATAACGAATGTTCAGCGCTCATCGGTAAATTGGTTTCAATGTTGGCCAGACCATAACCTTTGGCGTGCACGATTGAGTCGCCTTGAACCAACACAAAGGTCAGCCCTGGGATGTCTTCGGAGCCGCTTCTGAGTAATAATTGCCTGTCTATCCAAGCCGATATATCTTCAGTTTCGGGTGATTGCGTACCATGCACGCAAAGCGAGAAAATGAAGGTGAAAAACAATAAAACAAAGGAAAAACGCATAGTGGCTACACGGGTTTGCCTGAAAGTCACACTCACATCATCACCCAAAAAATGCCTCAATGAGTCCATCTAACTGTTCAAACACAATATCGGCATCACTGCTGTAGGCCAAATCTCTTTCATGGGTTATCAAACAAGACATCATGCCCGCATTATTGCCCGCCTGCACATCGTACAAGTAGTCACCTACATACATTAATCTTTGCGGCGTAATATCCCATTGCTGTGCAACCGCAAGTAAGGCATCGGGGGCGGGTTTGGGGCGATGGTTTTCTCGGGTGATGGCCAATGTCACCGGAATTTGATTGTTGTTGATTTTGATTTGGCAAGCTTGGGCAGAGTTTCTGGTCACAATAGCTTGGGGTATTTGGTGTTGATGTAGTTGCTGCATTAGCTGCTTTGCGCCGGGCAACCACCTCGATTGTCTGGCGTCTTGCAATTCATGCTCAACCACCAAATCAGCACAGCGCTGGCGCTCAACCGGATCATTTATGGCATCGATGAACTTCAACATATCGACATCTTGTGGACAACCTACCTGTTGACGCATTAAAACAAAATCTAGGCTTGAATCCACCAAAGTACCATCCATATCAAAAATAATACCATCGATGTGGTTAATCAGCGGCAAGGGGGCTTGTCCTATTTCAATTGTCATGGCTAAGGGCTTTTTTTAATTGTCATAGTTAACCGCTATTGTTGGTGTTTTTACTGGCGCTGCTGAGGGTATTAGCGCTGGGTTTTTAATGATTTCGATGGCTTTATCCAGCAGTTCGTCACGGCCTTGCTGTATGCCTTTAATCGTGGGATAAACGAATACATCAGGTACTATGCCCACCACTTGCGTTTCTGAACCGTCAGGATAATAAACCCCAATGCCGGAGATCATCGTTTTGAGGTTGCCTGGCAAGTAAAATGACGATACGTTGCCATCGGCACCCGCCGTAGTACTGCCGATAACCGTGGTATTGCTGCCCGCTTGAAATGCCATGGTGGTGTATTCAGCCTGACTTTGGGTGATTTCGTTGACGAGGAGAATCAACTTGCCCTGATAAGCGTCTACTGAGCCTGGAATATCTATGGCCTGAGTAAAAGTAAATTCACCGGGGTTGTTGAGGTTGCCGTTGGTGAATTTCGCAAAGGGAGATTTTTGAGCGGTAAAAAACGGTCCCAGTGAAAACGGCATAAAGGCACCAGGATAGTTTCTGATGTCGATGATGATACCCCGGGTCTTAGCAAACTGTTGTTTTATGTTGGCCACATCGGTCGTTTTGATGTTTTTCAGGGTGATATAACCGATATTGTCTTCGAGCATTTTAAAGCTTTTGCCATTGGCTTCGCCCCGATAACCACGGTAATAGTCTAGTTCTGTTTTAGGGTATAACTTCAGGGTTTTATTGTGGGTTATGCCTGCCCTGGTATAACTGATGTCGATGCTGCCAGCCGGATCACGCAAGATCTCCTGAGTGATATTACGCAATCGACTTGCCTGGTTAGAAGCGGGGTAAAAATCCTCACGTTGCTTGATGATGTCACTGACCTTTTGGCCATTGATAGTGTTAATCACATCGCCGGTTTTTAAGCCCACTTTGGCGGCCATTTTGGGGTTGTAATAATCGATGACCACCAACTGCTTTTCAACCATTTTGACATGAACGGGAGGATAGTTTTCACCTCTTGATGCCTGTATTGCATTGTTTCCTTTATAAATATTGGCATGGGCATCGGTGATCTCAGTGATGAGTTTAAGCACCGCCACTTCATATTGCAGTTCGTTTGAGGCGTTGATCACAGGCTTGAGGTGAGTGGTCAACCGGTTGTGCCAGCTACCTTCAATCAGGTGCTTATAGGGAAAATAGTAATAGATTATATTCCAGTAGCGGTACAATGCCAACAGACGAAAACCAGCGTCAGGGTAGGGCATATCAGCATAGGCTTCTTCGTGTTTAAATAGTGGGTTGCCAATGCGGGGGACAATGGCAATGTGAAAATGGGTGCCCTGATGGCGGTTGTTGTAGATATATTTAAGCTTAAACTTGAGCTTTTGACTCAGTTTGGCCTGCTCAATCCAAGTATGATCGGGTTTCAAAAAAGCGTCTTGCGCGGTAGGGTTGCACGTTGCACAAGGGCCAATTAGGCCAAGACTGTCAATCCATTGAAGTAATAGGGCGTTGCGCTGTTCATCGTTTTTGGTGATGAGGTATTTGGGCAGTATTCTGAACAGGGCGTAGTCCCAGTTGAGTTGACCTTTGCCAATACTCGGGTGATGGTATTTCAAAAAGCCCCAGACTTTGCCGAGCAGCGCCAAATCGGCGGTTTTGTCGGCGTTCAGCTGCGCGGTTGATATTTTTGAGCCTTTGTCAAAAGTGTGATCTTTTTGTGCTGGGGCCAGCTCTTTTGGCTGGGCCTGATTGAAGGGTTTGTCATCGATAAACACCGCAAAGTTATCAATCCACATTTTGCCTTTGCCGGTCAGTAATCCCCCAAAGACAACCTTTTGAGCATCGCCAGATTTAAATGGCAAGGTGATCTGGTATTTTTTCCAGTCGGTGGTGCCTGTGATACCCCGGTCGCGCATATTGTCAAAACCCAGTGAGGGGTCAATTCGCATCCACAAACCGGCATACCCTGCACTGACGTCTTTGGTTTTAATGTGTCCGGTTAGCTTGATGGTTTTGCCTTCGAAATTGGCCGGAATGCTCATCGCCCAGGCTTTAAACCCTTCGCCTTCGCCATGATATTCAATGACAGCCGAACGCTTGCCGCTTTGCACTGTTTTGGTGTCGATATTCAATTCATAATCAGTGTCACCAAAGTCTTTCCAGCCGTTCGGGCGGTCGTCAGTAACCTGCTCAAAACTCAGGTTAAAGTCGTTTGGTGTACCAAGACTGCTGAAACTCCAGACAAGCATCCAAGCAAGCAAGAGTGTGCAGAGCAGTTTGTTCATGATTGAAAATACCTCTATTTGAGGACGATAACGCGTCAACCGATACTTGGCGTTGGTGGCTCGTCAAAATGGCACCCAACTTAACACGGTTTCTTTTTGTTTATCAATCCTTTCTGGGACGATAAAGTGTCACCGACTGTGAAATTTGTTGGTTCTTTGCGCGAAGCAACAACCTCGGGGGTTTCCCCTGTCAGTGGTTTAAGGTCATCGGCTAAATTCTTGCTGACGAATGCTGCGCAAATAGTGTTCAAACAAGGGTTTTGGTCATGCTTGCGGGCGTCCGCTTTTTGCTTGCCGGGCTTAGGATAATAAGCCATGATAAAACCCGATTACTTTTTGCTTGTGCTCACTTACCAATAAAAACTCAGGACTGTTATGAAATTAAAGATAAATGTTGTCGACGCTTTCACCGATGTTATTTTTAAAGGCAATGCTGCGGCGGTGATCATCACAGAACGTTGGCTTGATGATGAACTGATGCAGTCTATTGCCACCGAAAATAATTTGTCTGAAACTGCATTTTCGGTGTTAAACAACGAGGGTGTGTTTGCCATCCGCTGGTTTTCGACAATCACCGAAATTGATTTTTGTGGTCATGCTACTTTGGCCACTGCCTTTGTTCTTTTCGCCAATAATCCAACGTTTGAAAAAATCACTTTTTTTGCTGAGGCCGTTGGTAAACTTGACGTGACCAAAACCCCTGACGGTTTGATTCAAATGAGCTTTCCCAACCGGGCACCAAAACCTGTGGACAGTGTGCCACCCGATTTGCTTAAAGGTTTGTCGATTAAACCCAATGCGGTGCTGCTTAGTGAACAGGCTTATTTTGCGGTGTTTGATAGCGAACAAGCGGTGCGGGATGTGGTTCAAGACAAAGCGTATTTGAAAAAGCTCGCACCTTATGATGTGGTTGTAACTGCCCCTTCAGACACTCAACCTTTCGATTTTGTCTCTCGTTACTTTTGGCCCGTCAGAGGGGGAGATGAAGACCCGGTAACTGGCTCAATTCACGCCGGTTTGGCGCCTTACTGGTCAGACAAACTCGGCAAAACCCAACTCACCGCTTTGCAAGCATCGAGTCGTGGCGGGGTTTTGTGTTGTCGTGTTGAGGGCGACCGGGTGTTTATCTCAGGTCAGGCAGTACAATACCTTGAAGGTTTTATCACGGTTTAAAAGAAGAGAAGACCATAATGATTGAAATAGCCTGTATTGATCACATTGTTTTAAGAACTACCCAACTCAAAGAAATGCTCGACTTTTATTGTGGTGTGTTAGGTTGCCAAATTGAAAGACAAACGCCACAAGACACTGGCCTGACACAATTGAGAGCGGGCACTGCTTTGATCGACTTGGTGAGTGTTGACAGTAAATTGGGGCGAATGGGGGGCGGTGCGCCAACGCTGAGCGAAAACAACGTTGACCATTTTTGTTTGCAGCTCAAAACCATCAGCGAAGCCGATATCAAGGCGCATTTGCGCTCGAATGGCATTGAAGTGGGTGACTTTGATGACAGATATGGTGCCCAGGGGTTTGGCAATTCGGTTTATATTCAAGACCCCCAAGGCAACGTGGTAGAGCTGCGGTCGCAGATCTAGCCTAAAGCCGTAACAATTCAATTGCCACTGGGCCGGACGATGCCGGGTTTTGTCCAGTGATAATCCCATTGTCGACAGTTACAAAAGGTGCCCAATCGGCTTTTGCCGTATAATGGGTTTGTTGGCTTACACAAAGCTTTCAATCAGGGTGATTGAATCTTCGTTGTCGGTCAAATCCCACAATGGACCATGTCCACCGGGATAAAATACCGCATCAAAGTCGACCGCGTTGACGTCAGCCAGTTTTAGTGTGGTTGCCAACGCTTGTTGTTTCCTGTGTCGCCTTTTCAACTTGTTGAAAAGTAAGTGAAGTGGCACCGGCAGCCGCTGCTGTTGCTTGAACGTAGCGGTTTCCTGAAATCTTACATGGACGTGAGTTTCTGGACGATAATTAGCTTTGAGGATTAGTAGATTTGAAATCGTTTGAGCAACTAAAAAGCATGGTGGTATTTGCCCAAGTGGTAGAACAGGGCAGTTTGACCGCAGCGGCGCGCCACGTTGGGTTGACCCGCGCTGTGGTGAGTTATCATATCAAAAAACTCGAAACCCAACTTGGCTTGAAACTGCTTAACCGTACTACCCACAGCATCCAGACGAATTGGCCCATCACCAATGGGTAATTTATCAGTTAACATCGAGTACGTTGTCAATCAGTAAGGGCAAGGCCGGTTTCACTGTGAAAATGCAGGGCACTGTCAGCACCAATAATGCAGCAGCCAGAACCGTATTTGTCGAAGGAGGTCATGGATTGGGTCGTATACCGGTTTATGATGCCCAGCCGAAAATTGAAAAAGGCACACTTGAATCGGTGTTGGATGATTACAAGCTAGCCGATATCCATGTTTATGGGGTTTATCCGCCGGGTACCCTGGGCGCTAAAAAATTACGCTTGTTGATTGATTATCTCAAGGCGTATTTTAAACGAGAAGCAGTGATATAATCGCGCCATCAAAAACAACAACAGCTGTTGCTCGAACCTATTGGCTGATCGCTTCGAGCTTTTCACGGTTTTCCCATTGAATGCATTCTTTCATCCAAGTATTTAGGTACATAGGGCGTCCTGTTTTGCTGTCATAAAAACAAAATCCGAGAATATAAGCCGAGTCTTTGGTCAGTTTACTCATGAATTCGGTTTCTTTGGCCGTTTCGTCAACAAAACCCAATACTTTGAGGGTGGTGCCGACATCGACCATTTTTTTATCGATAGCTAACAGGCTGCCAACCCAAATGGCTTGTTTCTCAAGTCCGGTCAAATTAATCCGGTAAATTGGGTTGCCTTTTGGACCTGGTTCAATTTTTTGAACAATCCCTTCAACAGCAACCAACTTACCCATCAGTTTGTCAACAAACTTGCCATCTTTGAAATAAGCACTGTTATAAGTCGGTGCTTCTTCGTCTGCCATGGCGGTGGTCGAAAAGATAAAAAGCGAGGCTAGGCAGCCCAAGCAGCCCAGTTTAGCCAGTTTTTTCAGTTCTTGGTATTTTCTCATAAAGCAAACTCCGATTTATGTCTATGTTGCGCGGTATTCTAATAAATCTGCTGCGCATCTTTATATAATGCCGCATAGCGGCACGAAAACGAGTGGTTAAAAGGGTTTATTCCCCGCAGATTGCTGCGCCAACTTTCCTGCTTTTGCTTTTCAACTTAATAAAATACTCCGCTCCCGCGAAGTGGGAGGTGAGCCTAAGCGAGACAGCTTGCTGTGGGGGAGTTTATTCGGCATTCTACCTGTAAAATATCACGCACTCAATGTCTGTACTGACTCGACCAATTGATAAACCAAATCAAGGGCTTGTTTGGCAGACAATTCGTCTGGCGATATGCTCTGCAATTGTTCAACCACCGGATGTGACACTGTGACAGGCTCACTGGCTAATGCTAGCTGCATATCTTTTGAGTTGACCGGATAATCTGTCTTGGCGTGGCTTTCGAGTATCTGTAAACGTTTGCGGGCATTGGCGACCACTGGTTTTGGTACGCCTGCCAACAGAGCGACTTGTAAACCAAAACTCTTGCTGGCTGCGCCTTCTTGCACCTTGTGCATAAAGGCAATCGTGTCGCCATGTTCTACCGCGTCGAGGTGCACATTGGCCAGTGCTGGCAACTGTCCGGCCAGTTGGGTTAGTTCGAAATAATGGGTGGCAAATAAGGTTAGCGCTTTGATGTTGGTCGCGAGGTTTTCGGCGCAGGCCCAAGCCAGCGACAAACCGTCAAAGGTACTGGTTCCTCGGCCAATTTCATCCATCAATACCAAGCTTGAAGCCGTGGCATTATTGAGAATGTTGGCGGTTTCGGTCATCTCGACCATAAAGGTTGAGCGACCGGAAGCGAGGTCGTCTGATGCGCCAATTCGGGTGAAAATACGGTCGATAGGGCCAATGCAAGCACTTGTGGCAGGCACAAACGAGCCCATATGTGCCATCAATGCAATCAGCGCTGTTTGGCGCATATAGGTCGATTTACCGCCCATATTGGGACCAGTCACGATCATCATGCGCCGCTCGGGATGTAATAACACCGGGTTGGCGATAAACGGGTCGCTCATGACCTGTTCAACGACCGGGTGGCGGGCGCCTTCAATATTGACCTCTATGATGTTGCTTAAGGTTGGCCTGCAATAGTTTAACGACTCGCTGCGCTCGGCAAAACAATTGAGCACATCAAGTTCAGCCAATGCAGCAGCGGCTTCTTGCAAAGCGGCCAAATGCGGTAAAATCAGGTCAAACAATTCGTCGTAGAGTTTTTTCTCTAGCGCCAATGCTTTGCTTTGCGAATTTAGTACTTTGTCTTCGTGTTCTTTGAGCTCAGGAATGATGTATCGTTCGTTGTTTTTCAGGGTTTGACGCCTGACGTATTCTATTGGCACCGCGTTGCTGTAAGACTTGCTGACTTCGATATAAAAACCATGAACCCTGTTATAGCTGATTTTTAAGGTCGGTATGCCGGTGCGTTCTTTTTCACGGGTTTCGAGTTTTTTCAAAAAGTCGGTGGCTCCCCGGTGCAGGTCGCGCCATTCGTCTAAGTCGGCGTTGTAACCTGGGG
>JABSOG010000185.1 GCA_013216025.1 Algicola sp.
AATCGGTAACCTATAAAGATATCTCAAACAGGTAAACACTACATCTTGTGTGAGGTGGAGCTAAGTGGATACCCCTTATAGATCAACACCAATAATGCGAATCAACGGGTCAGATACGTTGAACTGCCAATTTATCTCATTATTTCAATGTCTTAAAATCAAGGGGCCAGAGGCATTGAAAAATCGACTCTGTGAATCTGCAAACTATTGAATGGTTGCAATCGAGGTTTTTATTGGTTAATCTAAATGCAAATCATTATCATTTAGGTTGGTGCCAAATATGTTTTTATGTAACAGTCACAAACAAAAGTTGTTGAACGAGTCGCCTGAACGGTTAAGGGAGATCAGTCGTCAGTGGAGTGAGCAGGCGGCGATGCATTATCAGTTTTCGCGTTATGATGTGGCGTTGCCCTATGCGGGGTGTGCCATGGAAGTGTGTTGGATAGAGGCCGAAAAGTCGGATTCGCCGAGTTTGGTGTTGCTGACCCAAACCCTGTGTTTGGCGATTTATTGTTTTAATTTGTTGAGTCATTTAAAAGATGAGCAAAGTGGTTATGCGGTGTTGGCGATGAGTTGGCAGCATTTTTCGCGTTTTGCGCTGTCGCTTAACGATCCTGAAATGGTGAAGCAATATCTGATTTTGTGTAAAGACAACGAGCAACACGAATCGGCGATTGAGCAGCATACCACCTGGCCATTTGAACCGGTAGGACAGGGGGTTGTTGCGATATTGCATTGATTCTGGATTTCACTCACCAGTTAAAACCCGGCTGATATCCACCAAAGGCGTCGAGCTATATTTTTCGCCCAGCGCTGCGCGCATTTTTTTGCCGTCGAGCAGTAAGGGTTGTTGCCACAAATAGCGCATTTTCACGGCTTCTCTGACTGGTGGCAAGACTAGGCCCAGCAGTTTGAATGCCCACCATGGTAAGGTGGTCGACTTGATGTTCAAACCAAGCAAGGTGAGGGCGCTTAACCAGTCTTGATGGCTGGCGACTACGCCGGGTTCGTTCCACTCGTTGTAACCGCTTTTGTCTATGTCGATCAAGGCAACGGCATTGGCGGCCAAATCTGGCAGATAGGCGTAGTTGTGTTTATGTCCTTCGGGTGAGGGATTGGCCAGCGTCCAGCCGTTTTTGCGTTTTGACAACATGTGGTTTATCCAGCTGCTGTCAGCACCTTTGGCAATAAAATCTCCTGCACGGATTAAGGTCACGGTCGCGCCATTAACACTCGCTCGTTTTAATCGTTGTTCCATTTTGTTGCGAATTTGGCCTTTGTCGGTGACCGCATCCGTTGGTGAATTCTCGTCGATCATAGGGGTCGTCAATGGGTTATAGCCATACACGTTACCGGGAAACAAAATGTGCAATTTACGCTTTTCGGCTACTTGCACGGTTGGCTCTAGCATTTTCATCGCCTTTTTGTGCCATTGGTGATACAGCGGGTTGGCGGCATAAACGATTAGGTCTACATCGGTGGCGGCCAATGTCACATCTTGTAATTGCTCGCAGTTGCCAATCACCACATCTTCAGCATTTAACCAATCAGGTTGTTTGTTTTTATTGCGCACCAAGGCTTTGACGCGCCAACCTTGTTTTAACAATTCTTGTCCTGTTGAGCTGCCAAATGTGCCGTTACATCCAATGATTAATGCGGTTCTGATGTGGGTATTTGTCATATCGAATATCCTGTTGTCGTTGTTGCTGCCTGTTGAATTGAGGGTCTATTATGGTTATTCTAATTCAATTAATGAATGACCAAAATTTACTGGTCGTTATTCATATATGAATAGCGTTAGTCGGGGTGTTGTAATGAATCAGTTATCTTGGGAATGGATCCAAAGCTTTGTGGTAGTTGCCCACTGCGGCAGTTTGTCTAAAGCGGCAATGGTACTGGGCACTTCACAACCGACATTAAGCCGCCATATGGCGGCACTTGAACAAAAACTGGGGATCACTTTATTCGACCGCTCTACTCAGGGGCTAAAAATTACCAGCGATGGGGCGAAACTGATTGAAAGCAGCGAGGCCATGCAGCAAGGCGCCGAACGGTTTACCCGGTTGGCTTCGGGCGCTACGTTGTGTTTGTCGGGCGATGTGCGCATCAGTGCGAACGAGGTGGTGGGGCTTTATTATTTGCCCAAGGTTATAGCCGAGTTTAATCAGCTTTATCCTGAGGTGACGGTAGAGGTGGACATTTCGAACCAGACCACGAGCCTGAACAAGCGCGATGCCGATATTGCGCTTAGGATGTTCAGGCCGACTCAGCCCGACCTTATCGCTAAACGGCTGCATGATATTGAGCTGCAATTTACCGCCAGCAAAGATTATTTGGCTAGGCGGGGTGAACCGCAAACGTTGGGTGAGATTTGCAATCATCCGATCATCGGGTTTGACCGTGGTCAACAAACCGAAAAAGCAGTTGCGGCGATGGGATTATCGATTGCAGATGTGACAATCATCAGCAAAACTGATTTTTTGCCGCTGCAAATTGAGCTGGCCCGTAATGGCGCGGGGATCACTATCACTCACCGTCAAATCATTGAACAGTTTGATCAACTACAACAGATTCTAGCCGATGTGCCTATCCCCAAATTAGAGCTGTGGCTGGTGTGTCATGGTGATGTGCAGCATAACCGGCGGATACGTGCTTTGATGGACTTTTTGGCCAAGGCTTTTGTTTAGGTAGTACTTTAAGTGCGGATCACGATTACACTTCTTAACAAATCCCCCAAACATCTTTACAATTAGCCTCCTTTGTAAAAGTTATAGTCAGCTCGGGCTGATATTTTGAGGTTAAGGTGAAAAAACTCCTTTGTTTATTGTTGATTTGGCCGCTGATGGTTTCAGCCGGGCAAGGTGATGCTTATGTTGAAACTGAGCAGAATGGGACTTATGTCGAAACTGGGCAATGGCAAGTATCGTTGGCTATTGGTTATGGGGTCAAAAGCAATCCGTTGGTGGGTGGTGACGACTTGCCTTTGGTGCTGTTGCCTGAGTTTTCGTATTACGGCGAATCGTTTTATTTAGATAATGGTGACTTGGGTTATACCCTTGTCGAAACCGAGCACTATTCGGCCAGTGTGGTGACCCGGCTTAATTTTGAGCGGGCTTATTTTTCTTTTTTGCATCCTTCGAACATTCTGCTGGGTCAGGCGGCTACCGCCAGCGATCAGGTCGAAACCCCTTCAACTGGTGATGGCCCTTATCAAGTGCCTTCAATAAATGATTTGTCGAACCGTAAATACGCCATTGATGGCGGTATTGCGGTGAATGTTTTTCTCGATAACGGCCATATGATCCGTGCTGAAGTTATGCAAGATGTCAGCGGTGTACATAAAGGGCAAAATGCACTGGTTGAATACATGGCACAACAACGGTTTGATGAGTGGCGCGTATCGGCAACCGTGGGGCTGAAATATAAAAGCCGCCGATTGGTGGATTATTACTACGGGATTGATCAGGCAGACGGCGTTGACCAGCTCTTTTACTATCAGGGAAGTGCCAGTATCCATCCTTATGTAAAAGTCAGCGCGATGTATCCTTTGGATGAACAGTGGGACTTGGTTGGTTTGGCTCGCTGGTCAAAAATCGGTAGTGGCATGGCCGATTCTCCGGTGGTTGAAGAAAACACAGCATCGACCCTGTATGCGGGGGTCAGTTATGCGTTTTGAATTAGCGGTTCTAATTTTTGCGATATCGATAAATGCTCACGCGTCCGAGATATTCTCTGACAAAGTCACTCTGTTTGAAATTAAACCGCAGGTTTGTATCGTTAAGAAAATCGGTGAGCCGTGCACGCTCGAAACCACTGTACAGTGGCGTACCACCGAGGCTATGGAGGTGTGTTTGACTCAGCAAAGCGAGGTTTTACAATGTTGGAAAGATTCACTGTTTATTAGCGAAAAGCTGGCGATTATTTTGACTCAAACCACCCAAGTCCAGTTGGTCGACCAGCACAAAGACAAACTGGCCAGCGAAATGCTGCAAGTTAATGCGCTCAATCCCAAGAAAAAACGGCGGCGATTACGCTCTGCCTGGAGTCTGTTTTAATGCAACATATTTTATTGGTCGAGGACGACCCTAGGTTGTCGGCGTTGGTGCAGACATTTTTGCAGCAAAACAATTTTGAGGTCACAGTGATCAACCGGGGTGATACGGCGCTTAAAGAAATTCCGGGCCTGAAACCCGATTTAATTGTGCTCGACATCATGCTACCCGGGCTTGATGGTATGGCATTGTGCCGTGAAATTCGCCCGCAATATGCTGGGCCAATTTTGTTTTTGACCGCCAAAGACAGTGATTTTGATCAGGTGCTGGGCCTTGAAATTGGCGCTGATGATTATGTGATAAAACCGGTTGAACCGCGGGTTTTGCTGGCGCGAATTAACAACCTGCTGCGCCGAATGAATCAGCCGGTAGATACTGCAGTCGACCTGCTCAGTTTTGGTTTACTTGAAATTAAACGCCATTCTAGGGCGGTGACTTTGGCCGAGAAGGCGATTGACCTGACCAGTCACGAGTTTGATTTGTTGTGGTTACTGGCCAGCAATGCCGGTGAAACCAAAAGCCGCGAATTTATTCATCAGGCGATGATTGGCCGCGAATACGATGGTTTGGACCGCACGGTAGATGTGCGTATTTCAAGACTGCGCAAGAAACTGTGCGACCATGCCGATGCGCCCTATCGTATCAAAACGATTTGGGGCAAAGGGTATTTGTTTGTGCCGGACGCTTGGCAAACTCCGTGAAGCGACTTTTTTTCAGCCTGTATTTTGTGGTGGTGCTGGCGCTGATGATCATCGGCTGGAGTTCTGACAAGGTTTGGCAGTTAATTCAGTCGAGCAGCGACGTTGATGCGGTTCGCATCGTCGGTCTAAGTAAAGCCATTCGTTTGATTGAGCACCTCGAAAACCCTACCCAAAGACAGCTGCTGAGTGACACGATTGATGCTCCGGTTAATCTGATTGGCATGACGGATATCGCTTGGCTCGAAGAGCAATTGGCGCAACTGGCCGCAGGCGAACCCATCATGACCTACGACGAGCAAGACCGGCTGTTGATTTACATGATGATGATCGCAAGTGATAATCGGTTGATTCAGATAGGCCCTATCGAGTTGGGTCAACACGATGGTGACAAACAAAGGTTGTTGATTTTTCTGTCTTATTTGTTGCTGGCCGTGGTGATTGGTTTGTGGAGCCGACCGTTGTGGCGTGATTTACGGGTGTTGCAACAGGCCACCGAAAAATTTGGTCAGGGCCAGTGGCATCAGCTGCCCAAGGTCAGTAAAAACTCGGTCATAGCGCCGGTAGTCGAAACGTTTAACACCATGTCGGGCCGCATATCGCGCTTGGTTGAAGAGCAAAAAGAACTGACCAATGCGGTGTCGCACGAACTCAGAACCCCCTTGTCGCGGCTAAAATTTTCGCTAGCGCTGTCGCCGCCAGGTGACACCGATAATGCGGCGGGCATGCGCGATGACATCAACGAACTCGAAGCGTTGGTCGACGAAATGCTCAGCTACAGCCGATTGGAGTCGGGCGCCCGCTCGTTGGTGCTGGCACAGGTCAACGTCAATGAATTACTCGTCAATCTGCTAGAAAAGCTAGGTCACAACAGCGACAAAAACCTCGAATTGGCCATTACCCCGAATGTGGTGTGGTCGTGCGATGGCCACTTTATCGAACGAGCACTGCAAAACCTCATCACCAATGCGATTCGATACGCCAATCAAACCGTGTTGGTAACTGTTAAAACCAACAACCATTCGATTTTGTTGACGATAGAGGATGACGGCTGCGGCATTGATAAAAAAGACCAATCACAGGTATTCAAACCCTTTGTACGGCTAGACAAAAGCCGCGCCCGCGAAAACGGCGGTTTTGGTTTAGGATTGGCAATAGTGAAGAGAATTGTCGATTGGCATAAGGGTAAGGTGAGCGTGTCGAGGTCAAGCTTAGGCGGCGCCAAGTTTATGATGGAGTTGCCTTTGCTTTAACATTAAGAGCTAGAATCAAGGGGTCAGAGACTGAGGGATCCCCACGAATAAATCGGAACTTATAGGCTGTGAGGATCCTCCATCATGGTTTGGATCTTTGCTAATCCGGCGATCCTATCCTTTTTCAGGATCTTTATCTTTGGGTCCTGCACGGCCCTCAGGCCTATAAACTGGAACGACAAAACATTCCTACTTTTTTCTGTGTTTGCTTGGTACTGCCTGTGCTTTCCCATCATAACCACAATGATGCCAATTAGAAACAGGATGTACTGAGCCAAAAATGCAATTAACAATAATACTTCAAGTCGTTTAATCGCTCGTGTATTGCTGCTGTTCATGTTCAGACCTGTTTTACAGTCTCTGAAACTTTCTTCTATCTGCATTCTAGTCCGATAAATATTGACGACTTTTTTAGCCGCTTTATATTTGGATAAACTCAATGAGGTGGCAAGTAGCCAGGGTTCTCTTTCTCTTTGAGCATTTGACCTAGATTTTTTACTGTTCCTAGACTTATCACCTGTCGCTACGAGGTCTTTCCTGTTCTTTTTTCGTTTCTTATACACCACCATATTGCAATCTATTGGCTTGGCACGGGACAGCTCAAAGGCACCCAAAAATTTTGGCGTACGTGTTGCCAGCCCATATAAATCCTTCACTGGATGCCACTGTGATTCATTTTCGCTTTTACAGAATGTATTGTTTCTGACACGACCGATGTAATCCCAATCCAAGGATTCAACAAGACGAAACCAAGGCACGCGAAATCCTGCATCTGTGACAATAATTGGACGGCAAGTAGGTAATAGAAACGATTTTAGTTTTTCCATGAACGCCTATGAACGGCTGGTTTTTCCTTCTTATCAAGGGGATGAACTTCCTCGAAAAGAGTCAGTGAGCGCCCCTCTATAGCCACTGCTGCTCTTAGTAAAAAATGGTCCTTGCGTGGGTCTAAATCAGACCAGTCCACCAAGATTATTGGGTGAGTTTGACTACCAATGAGCTGCGAACATAGCGCAGAGTATATGCCTGGTAATTCACGATAGAGATGACCATTACTCAAAAGCCTGTCAGCTCTTTTAATCTGATATTTATCTATTGTCTCGCTATCGATACAGCGACCAAGATTAGTGACATTTAAATCAGCCCCAGAAATTAAACTGGTTAGCACCGCACAAAGGCTTTCCCTGCGCACTTCATGCATATCCGGGGTGACTTTTGTTACCTGATCATTCATCATACGTCTTACTTTCACGGTGCTCTCCGATTTGTTTTGTTTGGCGATAGATCAGATCACCGGGCATCGTGAAAGTTCAAATTATTCCATTGATTTTCTCTATTTTTATTTAAACGTCTGATTTTTAATAACTATTCGTGGGGATTCCTCAGGGTCAGAGATCTTGATTGCCAAATAAAACATGCTAAAACAATAACTTAAAATCAAGGTGCCAGAGAGACGATCGGTGAGACTGCGCCAAACCATCGCTATGGTGTACATGGTATTAGTGCCTTTGCCCCCTTGATTTTAATTAGTTGATTTATAAGATGAATAATATGTTTCAACGCATCTGACCCCATGATATTTATTTTTTCCTTAAAAAATCAGCCAATTGAAATCAAGGGGCCATAGGCGGGGTTCTTGATTCGTGTTTCCGTTAACGCGCGTTAAAACCAAAGGACTTCCTGTCTCCACCATGTTTCAACTTTGCCAATTTTGTTTTAAATTGATGCTCAATACCTGCCACAAATGATTCATTGCCGATAGGTTGGCCTCGATTTGTGCTCTGGCGGATCATTAAAATGTCTTCGTCGCTGAGCGCTTCACAAAATAAATCTCGATAAGCTGCCAAGCGCTGCTCCTGGTCCATGGCCAGATTGGTATACAGCGGGTGCGGCGTGATCAACGAAGAGTCGATGCCCAAAGCATTGTGATGAAAGCTCGACCAACGATAATCAGCGGGTGTATTGACCATGTTTGCCCTGACGGGATTGAGTTCGATATAGCGGGAAACGGCGAAAAAGTAGCGTTCACTGTCGACAAGAACGGCTTTGAAGCGGCCCTCCCATAAAGTGCCGCTGCGACCGTAGGTTCGATTAATGTACAGTACGTAATTTGTGCCCAAACATTGCATCATTTTACTGATGCTGTGTTTATCTTGCGGGGTAACCAGCAAGTGGACGTGATTGGTCATCAATATCAGTGCATGAACTTTGCAGCCTTGTTCTGCCGCGCTTTTTTTGAGCATGGCCAGATAGGCAACATAATCATTATAATTAAAAAAACAAATCGAGTGATTGTTGCCACGCTGGACAACATGAAATGGAATATTAGGGATGAAATGACGGTTGCTTCTTGGCATGAGAAAGTCCTTTTACATAAGTGAAATCCGATTTACAAATTTAGCTTAGTTCAGTTCAATCCGCTTTAGCAAGTTTAGGTTGAATGATTTTTCAACGATACAGTGGATTGATTATGTCTTCAGTCATTACCGGAGCCGTGACTGAATACTGCACGTCCATGTGCTAGTCTCTGGCCCCTTGATTTTAAATGTTTGAATTTAAACGAGAATGTTGGGCTTCAACGTCTCTGACCCCTTGATTTCTCTTAAACCGCCAAGGTCGCATCGCCATTTGATATATCACTGGGATGATAAACAACGTTAAAAACGATGAGAATATTAAGCCCCACACAATGGATGTTGCCACCGGTGACCATATCAATGAGCTGCCGCCCAAGCCGAATGCTAATGAGAATAAACCTGCCACTGTCGTTAGTGTTGTGATCACTACTGGCAATAATCTGCGTCTTGCGGCGAAGAATATGCTGTGTAGTAGGCTCATGCCTTTTTTAAGATTGTTGTTGGCCGTGGATATCAGCACTATCGCGGTGTTTACCGCTATGCCAGCTAGTGCCACTATTCCGTACATTGTGAACAGGCTTAATGGGTTGTTTGAGACAAACAAGCCCAGTACCACGCCGACAAAGGCCAGTGGGACCGAGACCAAGATCATCAGTGGCTGAAAGTAGCTTTGGAATTGGGTGCTGAGTATTAAGTACATCAACCCTATGCCGAACAGGAATAACACGCCTATTGAGTCCATGCTTTCTTGGATGTCATCCAGTTCGCCTGAAAAATCTAACGTGGCGTTGGGGTGATTAGCAGCGATTTTGTCCCAGTGTGCCAACAACTGGGCGTTGGCTTCTACAGTATTGATTTTTAAGTCGTCAATGTCGGATTCTACCGTGATGGTGCGGCGGAAGTTGTAGTGACGAATGTTGCCTTTGACTTTGGCTATGTCCATGTTAACCAATTCTCGCAGCGGTACTGTTGCGCCTGTTTTTGTATTAGAGCTGGTGCCTGTGCCGATCGGAATGGCCAATTCGAGCAGGTTTTCGATGTCTTGGAACTGGTTATTGATGCTTTGTGCCGACATCACTTTGATGGTCATTTTGTCACCTTGATGGCGGGTGAAGCTGACCACTTCGCCGTCGACCAACATGCTGATGGTGCGTTGAATGTCGCGAGGGTTGATACCCAACCGGTTGATATTGCTTAGGTTTAGGCTGAATGTCAGGCCGTTGCTGCCGGGGCTGTCGTCGTCACTGACCTCTAAATATCGCGTGTCGCTGGCCATGAAGTTTCGCAGGGCATTGGATGCGGCGCGGATTTCGTCGAAGTTGTCACCCCTGACTTTTACGCTGATGGCTTTGCTGGTCGGCGGGCCTCCGGCGATTTTGAGGAATGATAATTCAGTGGTGCCCAGGACTTTGTCGAGCCCGGGTTGTATTTGCGCAATGATGTCTTCAATGCTGCGCAGGTGGTCGCCTTTGGGTCTGAGGCTGATTAATATCTGTCCCTTATTATCACCAAACACTGGGGCCATTTCGGTAAACATCTGGCCGGCATAACTGACCACCGAGCGCACTTCTTCTTCGCGCAGGGTTTCGTTGGCGATGTTTTCTATTTCGAGCACTTTGTTGATGGTGTTTTGTAACGAGCTCGAAGGCGCCATGGTGACGTTAATGTAAAACAGCCGTATGTTGTCGGCTGCAAAAAAGTCCATGCGAATAACACCAGCGGCCAATGCACCGCCAGCAGCGGCCATTAGCAGTATCATGGCGGCCATGGTCTTTTTGGGGTGACGCATTATTTTGATCAGCGCTCGACCATATTTTATCCGCAATTTGTGCAGCGCTTTTTGGCGTTTAAAGTCAAACTTCGAGCGGTTTTTGAAGTTGACGTTGGCTGCCATCATGTGCCCGGGCAGCATCCAATAGGCTTCTACCAGGCTGATGGCCAGCGCGACGGTGACCACTAAGGGGATCACCAGCATGAATTTACCCAGTATGCCGGGCAGTAACATCAATGGTAAAAATGCGGCCATGGTGGTTAATACTGATGAAGTTACCGGCCCAATGACTTCGTTTAATCCGCCCCAGGCGGCTTTGATGCCGGTTTCACCTTGGCGCAATTTGTTGTGAATCGATTCGACCACCACCACCGCGTCATCGACCAACATGCCCAGTGCAATGACTATCGCCAGTAAGACGGATGTGTTGAGCGTGTGGCCCAGCGCACTCATGACGATGAAGGTGCCTGCTAAGGTGAATGGTATGCCGATAGTGACCAAAAAACTGATTTTTGAACCGAGGAATAACCAAGTGACCATCAATACCAAAATCAGGCCGTAGGCGGCGTTGGTTTGCATGATTTTTAAGGCGCTGCGGGTGGTTTCGGTCTGGTCATCGGCCAGGTAAAAGTGAACCCCTAATTCGTCGGAAAATTCGTTGCGCTGTTCGACAAATGCAGTGATCTCTTCGACCAATTCAATGGTGTTGACATCGGCCTGTTTCATCACGGCAAATAGCACTGCCGGTTGCCCGTTGAAGCGTACCAATTGGGTGGCTTTACTGCGGTTGGTGACCACTTCGGCGACTTCAAAAAGTCTAATTTCTTGTCCTGATTGGTTGATGATTGGCAGTTGCGCCAGTTCATTCGGATCGGCGGTTTCGCCTTGTATGCGTATCGACCATTTTTCGTTGGCGATGCGCACCGTGCCCGCCGAGGCATCTGAGTAATAGGCTTGTATGGTGTCGGCGATGGTTACTGGAGATATGCCAAGGGCTTGTATTTTGTCGAGATCAAAGTGTACTTGCAACTCTGGATCTCTAAGTCCTGTCGGCTGCACGCGGTCAACGCCTGCGATTCTGGCGAGGTCTTTTTCAAGCACTTTGGCCTGACGATGGAGGTTTTTGTCATCGCTGATGCCGGTCACAACAACCGATGCCGATGGAAAGGCGTTGGCTGTGGTGACTTCGACGATATTGGGTCGCTCTGCCGCTTCGGGCAGTTGGTCTTCTGAGTTGTTTATTTCGCGGCGCAGGTCGGCGAGTCGTTTGTCAAACAAGCTGGCGGATATGTCATTGAATCTGACCAATATGCTCGACACGCCTTCGCGGCTGGTGCTTGAGACAAACTTGATGTCTTGCACCCGCTCTATTGCTTCTTCTATGACGTCAGTGATTTTGCGCTCGACATCGGTCGAGGATATGCCACCGGCCAATGTGGTGATCTGCACCCAGTTGAAGTTGACCGAAGGGTCTTGTTCACGGGGCAGGTTGGCGTATGTGATGGCACCCATCACCAAGATCATGACAAAGACTAGGTTGGTGAGGACGTGGTTTTCGATCAGTTTTTTTAACCACATAAGTTTACCCGCCCTTTCTGCTGATCAAGGTCTGGTCTTCGACGGTTTTTAGAGTGATGTTTTGGCTGTTTCGCAGGCCAAAACGTCCGTCAATAATGATTTGGTAGCTGGCATTGGCGTCGAGTTTTATTGGGCGGCCTTCTTGTGCACCGTCAACCGATATAAAGCGTGCTGAACTTTGTTCGACAATGAAAAAACCATATAGGCCATCGCGTTTTTGCAGCAGATAACCGGGTAAATAGGGGCTTGGGGTATGCCATTTGACGCGTCCGGTGACGCCGCTGTAGGTTTTTTTACTGACGAATTCT
>JABSOG010000186.1 GCA_013216025.1 Algicola sp.
GCAGTTTCGGCATGATGAGTTCGACACCCGACACCCCTTCTTCGGGGTGAATATCTACTGGCATGCCCCGGCCATCATCAATCACTTCAATGGATTGGTCTTCATGCAGGGTCACTTGCAAGCTAGTGGCAAAATCTGCCAATGCTTCATCTACCGAGTTATCGATAACTTCTTGGGCAAGGTGATTGGGTCTGGAAGTATCGGTATACATACCCGGACGGCGGCGTACTGGATCCAAGCCACTAAGGACTTCAATCGACTCCGAATTATAGCTCTGGTCGGTCATAAATTAAGTTACTTTATTGTTTGGGCCAATTGAAAGAATTCGGCGATGCCGGGTAAAAAACGCTCAAACCCCACAAATCGGTGTTCACCACCGGGTTCAACCGTTTGCTTGCAACCTGCGTACTTGGTCACAGCCTGTGTGAAATCTAGCACTTCGTCACCTTCTTGTTGCAGCAACCAGTAATTGTCGTGCCGGGTTAATGAAGGCGTATCAATACTTTTGAGCACTTCCATATGCGCTGCGGTCAGTTCAAATTGCTCTTTGGTGTAGGGATTGGTCTGAACACCCTGAATGTCACCAAGTAGCTCATAAGGGCGAACCGCTGGATTGACGATGACTGATTTTACGCTATATTTCTCCACAAAATAAGAGGCAAGATATCCACCGAGTGAACTTCCGATCACACCTTTTATAACCTTTTGATTTTTAACGATTATATCTTCCAGTAAATTGATCGCAGGCTGCGGATAACAGGGGATCTGAGGGATAATCACGTTAATTTCAGGGAATTTCTGTTGAAAAAATGCCAAGGTTTGTTGTGCTTTAATCGATTGCGGTGAACTGTTAAAACCATGAATATACAAGATCATTAATACTGCCTTATGCCAAATCCAACCTAGGTGCCTGTCGAAATGTCGAACCACCGGAACTGCACCATATAACATCGCTGAGTACTTGCGCCCCAGCACCTAATTCAAAATAACGAAAAGCCGGTCCTAAACTGTCATCATTGCCTCGAACCTTGCTATTGACAGCAAACTGCACCGAGGTAGAAGGAGTCGCCCATAAATAGATATCATCATAATGTGCCCGCGCCAATATAGTTTGTCTTTGCTGATGAACATGACCATGGGCAATGCATTTTACCTGCTCATGCGCTTTTAACAAGTTCAGCAACAACTCGCCATTGCTGGCGATATGTTTGTCGATGTATCCGTTGACCGGTAATAGATGATGATGGCAAAACACCAAAACCGACTCATCCGGCTCAATGGTGTTTAACACCTGCGTGATCTCATCAAAGTGTTCAGCGCTGACTTGACCCGCAGGCGTTGGCCCTTTGGTATTGAGCATCAGCACATGCCAATGACCCAGTTTAAGGTGTTTGGCGGTGGTAAATGGCGGCTGGCCAAAATGGCGGTTCAGACAATCGATATCATCATGATTGCCGGGCAACCAAGCCACAATGGTATCTTTAAGGTATAAACGGCAATAATCGGCCAAAATTTCATAGGAGCCAAGGGTATGATCCTGCGTGACATCTCCGGTGACCACCACACAATCCCAAGTTTGTTCAGCCAGTTTGACCATCACCGACTGTAAACGGGCTTTAGAATCAACCCCCTCATAAGTGCCACCGTTGATCAGCAGATGACAATCGGTGATTTGTGCGATTTTTAACGGCTGGACAGCTGTTGTTACTGAAAATGTACCGGTAAACCAACCCATCAATAAACAGACAGGTCAACGCTGACCTGACCGAAGTCATGGCACAGCTTCAACCAATCCCGCAAAAAGCGGTTGATCTGGTGTTTTTCGTCTTTTTGCATCATCGCAGCATTGGGATACTCATAACTGCCTTTGATGCGATTGATATTTTGGCTAGAGGTGACCTCGGCCATGTTGGCATCATGGTATAAACGCACTTCCATAGTTGGGGTCAAAAAATCGTCAAGCTTGGGGGACAATTGATTGACACAAATGATGGTGGTGTATTTGCAGACCTCTTTAATGGTCAGGCGATAAATCAACGTGTCGTTAATGCAATAATCAAAATAGGCGCCGACGGGCTCGATTTGTGGCAGTAACTTATATAGCCGAACGTAATTCTGCTCGCACAAAACCATAAAACCTGCCAGGTCTGGTACATATTTTGATTTTTTTATCGGCGCATTCACATCAACCACCTGCTGCTGTTCTTAATCATTTACGGCCAGCCATTTATTCTGTCAGCCACTTCTCTAAGTTTAATTGTAACCACTGTAGCGCAATAACTGTAGGCCCATTGGTGATCAACCCTTCATCTAACCATTCGAAGGCTTGTTCGCGCTTGACCCTGAGCACCCGAATATCTTCGTTTTCGCCGGGTAATCCGTGTATTCCTTGGGCTGTGGTACTGTCGACTTTGGCGACATACAAATACATCAATTCAGACATGCCACCGGGGCTGGGAAAGAATTTCATCACAAATTTCAAATCGGTTAATTCAACATCGGCCTCTTCAACCGCTTCACGCACCGCTACCTCTTGAGGTGATTGACCTTTATCAATCATCCCTGCAATACATTCAATTAGCCACGGCGAGTCTTTTTCACCACTATTTTGTTGCACGCTTTGTTGCACGTTTTGTTGCTCACCCAAGCGCAGTGCACAGCTATAGGCACCGATACGAAACTGCTCTATCAGCACCACTTCGTCAGTCACCGGATCGTAGGGTAACACCACAGCTGCATCACCACGTTCAAACAATTCACGCTCTACGTCACCGCCCATTTCGCCACTGAATTTCCGATGTTGTACCGTATACTTGTTGATTTTAAAAAAACCGTCGAAAACCGTTGTTTTGGCTTTTAAATCAACATCATCAAAACCCGGTGTTGGATTGTTTTTGGCTGTGTTCACATTGATATCCTGTCAGTTTAGATTGGCGAGTTTGGCCAATTATAAGTGTGACCCTGTACTTTTAAGTGAAGAACAGCAATAAGCTATCGAATCACTCATATTCTGTTACACTTACTCACTTTGATTTACTTCAAATAAGTTACTTATAACAGTCACACGCCGTACAATGTCTGTCCTGCCAGCAAGACACGGCCAAACGATAGCAATATTACAGATAATGCAGCTAAGGAAGATGATTAGCAATGAATAAAAAACTCATACCATTTATTATCAGCTTAACACTAGGATCACTCAGTACTGGGGCAAATGCAGACAACCTCTTAGAAGTCTATCAACTGGCCTTAACAAAAGACCCCTCAGTCTTGAAGTCGGCTGCCATCATCAACCGTGACAAAGAAGGTATTGTTCAGGCCAAATCCTCGTTGTATCCCAACCTGTCATTTACAACCAGTGTAGGCAAAAGCGTTGGCTCTGGCTCTATCAATGTCTCTACAACCGGTGTCGGTGAATTCATTGCGCGAGATACGCAAAGCATTAACTCCCGTTACCAGTTCTCGTTGACCCAGGAAGTGTTCAACATGAAAACCTGGCAAAATCTGGAGCAGAGTGAAAAACGTTCGTTGCAAAGTGAAGTCAGTTACAAACTGGCCAAACAAAACCTGATCAGTCGTGTCGCCCAAGTCTATTTTGATATTCTCAAAGCCAAAGACAGTCTCGAATTTGCACAGGCCGAGAAAAAATCCATCGAGCGTCAGCTTGAACAAACCAACCAGCGCTTTAATGTTGGCCTGACCGCCATCACCGATGTCCATGAAGCCCGTGCTCAGTTCGATAACTCAGTGGCTACCGTTATTCGTTCAGAAAATGCAGTAGAAATTCAAAAAGAACTACTACGCGAGATCACCGGTCAATATCATCAGCATTTGAATGTATTGAATACCGAACGTTTCAGCACATCAAAAATGGAACGTTCAGCCAGCGATTGGGTAGATACTGCGCAATCGAACAACCAAGAGTTGCAAATTCAAAGTATCAATATGGACATCGCCAAAAACAACATTGATATTGCATTTTCGGGTCACTTACCAACGGTCAACCTGTCGGCAACAAAAGGTCGAAGCAACATCAACGCCAGTAAAATCACCCTTTTTGGCCAAGATCCTAAATTCTCCAACTCGCCTCCAGGCGATTCGAAGTCAATAACCCTGTCAGTATCGGTGCCAATTTTTAGTGGTTTCGCCACTGACTCTAGCGTTAAACAAGCTCAGGCCAATTATGTCATTGCTGCCGAAGACCGTGAATTGGCTTATCGTCGCATCGTCAGAACCATCAGAACCTCTTACGCCAACGTACAGACTTTAGACTCAACCATCAAAGCACAAGAGCAAGCACTGCTTTCAGCAGAAAGTGCATTGGGCGCGACCCAAGCGGGTGCTGAAGTAGGCACGCGTACCATCGTTGATGTACTAGACAGCACGCAGAAGTTGTTTAACGCCAAACGCCAATTGTCTAGCTCACGTTATGACTACATTCTGGCTGTATTGAACCTTAAATTGGCCGCCGGTACCGTCAACGAATCTGATGTTAAAGGCATTAACAGCGGTTTGAAAAATTAATTTTCGTCTTTGACGTTAACGCGATTTACACCAAGAAAAAGGCAGCCATTTGGCTGCCTTTTTTGATGCACATGGATGTGCGAATGTCGCGGGTGCATGGATGCACTGGAGCGACTGATGCACATGGATGTGCGAATTGCTTTTCTCCCCCTTAGTGGGGAGCGATTTCCCCCCTCCTGAGGATATTTTGCCTCGTCGGCTTTTGCTTTAATAGTCTGGCTTGTACTGCTCCCTTGTCATCTAGAAAATAAAATGACTAATACCAAATCCATTGGTATTACAAGATAAGCAAGCATCGACTGGGGTCTACTGACCTTTTTCCACACTTTCTTTTTAATAAAAACAAAGAGTTACTTAAAAAATGAACTTAAAATTGAATTTAAAAGCGGTTAAATTTTTACTCGTGGGTTTAGCTGCAATAACACCTTCGTTATCAACAGCAAGTCCTACTAATGGCAAAGGAATGACATTTCATGTCGGAAATTATAACAGTCTGTTTGGCACCAACCAGGTGAAATGCCCGATAGGCTCATCAGACTATGCATGCGACCCCTATCAAGGTGATACTTCTTGTAAAGTTGCACTACCGATACTGTGTATTAACAAATCAGGGGTGCCGGACCCAGAAGGGAACAGTGACTATTACAACGGTTGGGCAGATGGCCATGTCGGCCACACAGACCCAGTACTAGGCACCTCCATTAAGAGTCGCGCAAATGCCACAGCTATGTGTGCTGCTCAATTGGGCGACGGATATATAATGGCCGATTTTAATGATGGGCATGGCGGATGGAATTGGAGAGCCTATGGCAATTTGCGCGCAGATACTCGATATTGGGTTAACGTGACAATCGCTGCGGGCACTTGTTATTAGCCATAGACAAGCTTTTCGGACGCGCTAGTCTGACTCAGCCAAAAGGATGGTATATCAGCCTCAACTTTATTAGAATCTGGCACGATACTAATAATACTAAAGGTCTGTTAATGAAAATATATTTGGCTGACGATCATCAAGTGGTTCGCGATGGGCTCAAACTGTTGCTTGGGGCTGCATTTGAAGAGGCAGATTTTTATCAATCTGGCACTTTTGGCGATTTGCTTGATAAGGTTAAAGCCGATTCGGCGCAAGATTTGATATTGTGTGATCTGCACATGCCGGATATGGAAAGCCTCAAGGGCATTGAGACCATCCGCAAGGCGTTTCCCAATATTTTACTCATTGTGCTTTCCGGACACTTTACCCCAAATGATATTGACGCGGCACTGTCGCTGGGAGTTAACGGATTTGTCAGCAAAACGTCTCAAGGGGCGTCGCTGGTGAATATTATCCGCCTGGTACAGGCCGGAGAAACCTACCTGCCATCAAATCTTGCCGACAACTACAACCCGCAATACCTTCAACAAGAGCATCAACAAAAACAACAGCAAAAAGCCCGTCAAGGCATATTAGGCTCCTTGACCCCAAGAGAAGTAGAGGTGCTAACCCACCTCGCCAGCGGGTTTTCGAACAAGATCATTGCACGCCAACTGTGCATTGCAGAAAGCACCATTAAAACCCATGTCAAAACCATTTACCGTAAGCTCGATGTCAGCAGTCGTATCGAAGCGGCCAAAATGGCGATGAAATTGGCGTTGCCCGAAGTGGCCATTGGTTAAGGCGGGAGCACTTAAGGTGGGATCACTTAAGGTGGAGAAATCTGTTGGCAAACCAGCTGATACAATTCACTTGGTTTGATGGGCTTGTGGCACAAAACACAGTCAAACTGCTCAATGTGGGCCAAAGTGTCGGCGTGGCGTTCTCCTGTCGTTATGATGGCAGGGATTTGGGCTGAATATAAACGACGTATAAGGCCGATAACCTCTATGCCGTTGTCATCGTTAGCCAAACGATAGTCCGACAAAATCAAACAGGGCTGCTGCGCCAAATCCAGTTGGCTTGTTAATGATCCACTGTCGGTCGCGGTCACGGTATCAAAACCCCACACATCAAGCTGTCTTTTCAGAGCATTGAGCACCTTGATATCGTCTTCAAGTATCACCACAGTTGAGCTTTGAATTTGTTGCTGCGAGCGTGGTTTTGCAACTGGAGCCTTCTTTACTGGTGCCTTATCTATTGGTTGGCAGGGCGGGATTGTGACTGAAAACATTGCGCCTTTGCCCGGTGCTGAACAGACGTCAATAGGATATTCGAGCACAGTTGCCAAGCGTTTTACAATAGATAGTCCCAAACCCAACCCTTTGTCTTCACAGGCCGTAACTTGATTGAGCTGTTTGAGTTGATAAAACTCTTTGAATATTGCCGCCTGCTGGTCTTCGGTTATGCCGGGACCGGTATCGCTGACTTCAATAATTACGCCCTGCTCAACCTGTCTACACGACAATCGAATCTTGCCCTGCGGTGTATAACGAATGGCGTTGCTGAGAAAATTACCGACAATTCTGCTCAACAGTTTACGGTCACTACGACCATAAATCGTCGATGTTACAACGTCAAAATCAAGCCCTTTGGCCTTGGCCTGAATCGCGTATTCGCAGGCCACATCAGCCAAAAAAGATGGCATCGACAACGGTTTGATGTCGGTTTTCAAACCGGATTGGTCTATTTGGGCGATTTGTAACAGGCTTTCAATCAGGTTTTCCAACTGCCCGGTATTCTTGTCGATGTCTTTGATGATCTGTCGGGTTTGGTTTGGCAAATCCTGTGCAGCAAGGACATTGTGTAACAGCTGCAAGGCATACACTGGCTGGCGCAAATCATGACTCGCCGCGGCAAAAAACCGGTTCTTTTCTAAATTGACCTCTTCTATCTCCGCTTTTTCAGTCAGGGTATCACTATGACGCGTGGCCAATATATAAGTTTGGGTCAGCACAAAAACAATCACCGCAAAAGCAATCGGTCCGTCTTTATTAAAATACAGCGGATGGACGATATCGTTAGCCAGCAGAATTTCGTAAAGATGAGACACCGTGGTGCAGAAAATCCCCAGCAAAAACACTCTGGCATTTTTCTGTTGGTCTCGCACCGCAAGAACCACACAAAAAATGGCATACAAAAGCGTAGCTGCCATGACCACACTGAACAACTGGCGACTGAAATAAGGCTCGTTGGGTGTCAATATTTGCATCAATACAAAATACAATACCGTGGGATATAGCAACCCTCGCACCACCTTTTTGTTGCAGGTGTTGGGAAACATGCCATCGACATATTTGACAAACAAAATCGCAATAAAACTCTGGCAAATATAAATCAACCGCTGATAAATAGAAAAATCAAAATCAAACCAGTGCAAGTACAAAAAGCTGTTGCGGGTAAGCAAGGCACCAAACGCCATCAATATCGAAAAACCGGCAAAATACAACGGCACCCGATCGACTGGCCGTTGCCAATAAACAACTAACTGATAAAAACCCAAAACCAGAAAAATCATCGCGGTGGCAAAATCGGTGATTGAGGCTTTTAGTCGAAGGTAATGCACTTGCTCGGCGGTGCCCAGCGTAATGGCACGGGTAATGCCGCCATCAAAATGAGGGTGATCATAAGTGGCCATTTGAATCGTAATGCGAATCGGTTTGCCAGTGGCGCTGAAAAACACTTCATGGGCCTGCCAGCGGCTCTCAGTCTGTTTGGCGTTTTCCCCTACCGTGCCACTTTTCGCCACCAATTTGTCGTCCAGCCAAATGGCGTTGGCCGTATAGGTGGTTGGCACCATCAAGGCGTATTGTTGCGACTTTAACCCCTTAAGCACTAAGGTATAAGTGCCATGACCTTCATTTGGCAACGGTTTGCCATTAATCTGCTGCCCGGTCCAGTAACCCGGCACATACACTTCCATTGCTGTTTGCTTTGATGCTTTAAGTTGTTGAGGCGTCAGCAATTGCTGCCAATAGAACTTCCAGTGGCCATTCAAGTTGACCGGCATCTGGGGATCGCCTTGCCATTGACTCAAATCAATAACCCCCGAACGGCTGACCGGCGCCGCTGTGGCGGGCACATGGCCAAAAATATTGAGGGCGTAAATCATCAGGCAAGTTAAAACACCAACGCCAATAAAACCAATTTTTCGCCACGATCGGCCAATTAAAGGCATCAGAGGGCAAAAAAGCAGTGCCATTGCGGAATGTTTGACGGTTTGCAACATAATTGTCACCGGTATTTTTATTATTTGCGCAGCATTTTAACACAGGACAAGCTGCTGGTGTTTGAACTGACCAGTAACAATGGATGAGAATATTGCCAACTTCATGGCGAATTAGAAAGGGGGGTTAAAGGGAAATTGCAGGGAAAAATAAACGTAGGCGTGTTATTTAAACACGCCCGGGTAAAGCCGCTTTAACGATTAGTGCATAATACCTTTACAGTATTGAGCGACAGAGAACCATGCGCGACAATTGCTTGCACTGTCTTCACAAGCTTCTTCCAAAGCGGCACATTGTTGTGGGGTTAGGTTATAACCGGCATAAACGCTACCACTTAAACTCATACCAAGACCCAGTGTTAAAGCAATCAGCGAACTCTTTAATTTAATGTTGTTCATTATATCTTCCTGTAATTTACTTTCGTCATTTTCTATGCCGAATCCCAACGGGAGTGGCATAACATTAAAATCATAAGGATGTCATTGCCTTATGACTGGACTCATGATAGCAAACAAAAATAGGAAAATATTTAACTCCACGGACGGTTTTTATGAAAATAAGGTCTATATCCAAGTGACCTTAAAATGCTATTAATAGAGCATTTTGAGGTCACTTGGGCATAAAACTCCCATTCACCCTACACCGACCGTCTTCCATACGTTACAATAGCGACAATTTCCACTATCTGTCTGACACCTCGTGAAAAAAATCCAAGCACCCGCTTTTGAAATCTCTTTTTTCAAACCCAAATACTGGCTGACCTGGCTGACAGTCGCATTATTGTGGTTGATCACTTTTCTGCCTTTTGGCGTACAATTGTTTTTGGGTAAATGGCTGGGCCGGTTGTTGTATGTCACCATCAAATCTCGTCGCAAGATTGCCCAGCGCAATATCGAGTTGTGCTTTCCCGAAAAATCCGCAGATGAGCAACGACAAATCGTCAAACGTAACATCGAAAATACCGGCATGGCCCTGCTTGAAACCTCCTTGGCTTGGTGGTCGCCTTCATGGCGTTTTAACCGTTTATGTCATTTAAGCGGTGCAGAACATATAGAAAAGGCCCAAGCACAAGGGAAAGGTGTCTTAGTGCTAGTAGCCCATACACTACATTTAGAAATTGATGGCCGACTCTTTGGTTCTAAAGTGCAAGAAGGTGTCGGATTTTACCGTCCTCACGACAACCCTATTATGGAGTATTTTCAATACCGTGGCCGCTGCAAAGCCAACAAATACCTGATTGGCAAGCGCAATGTGCGTGGTTTGATAGAGGCTTTGGATGAAGGTGAACTATGTTATTACCTGCCAGATCAAGACTATGGCCGCAACCGTTGTGAATTTGTGCCATTTTTTGCAGTAAAAGAAACCGCCACCACCACCGGCACCTTGCTCTTTGCCAGTCAGGCAAATTGCGTGGTTATTCCACTGATCACCCGGCGTTTGCCCGGCGCTCAAGGTTACGAGATGATTATACAACCAGCGTTTGAAAACTTCCCAACTGGCGATGATGCGGCCGATGTGACGCGTATCAACCAATGGGTTGAACAGGCGGCAATGATTGAAGTGGATCAATACATGTGGGTTCACCGCCGCTTCAAGACGCAGCCTGACCCGGATGCGCCTTCTAGGTATTAGAATAACGAACTGGATCTTTAACCGCAAAGTCGTTAGTATTTTACTATCTAATCAATTCAAGTCGTTGGCACCCTTATGTGGTTTTGGATCAAAAACGGACTAATAACCCTAATTCTACTTGCTGCGGCGCTGTTTTTACTGATCGGTGAAGACTTCAAATTTTCGAGCACACCAACCAAAGAAAAACCTAGTCGAGTCACCCAACCCGTCAGGCAGACAGTTAAGCAACCGATTACTATTACGCAGCCTAAAGAAAACCAACAGGACTCAGAAGGTAAAGCTTTTGCAATGACTACCTCTGGTGCAGCCACCGGGTTATCCAATTTCTACGGAAAAATCAGAGCGGAACTGCTCGGCACCAACAAAACCATGGGTGAGGGTTTTGTCATCAGCGTCGAACCCTCAATTTATACGCTCGACGAACAACTGCAAAGACGCGGCGAAATGGTCAACCCCGGCAGTCCCAAGTTTACCGGAGAGAACATCAGCCGCCGCTTCAGAATTGGCGAAACCATCCGCGAGCAACTGGCCGCCGCTGCCGAAGAGGAAGGCATAGCACTGATTTGGCAACTCGACAGAGACTACATCATCAAACACTACTTCGAAGTGAATTCGAACCTCATCAGCGCGCTGGGCACGGTTGCCTCCGCGCTTGACAGCGACTTCGAAAAAGACGTGTTTGCTTTTTACTGTTACCGCCAGCGTGCGGTTATTATTACCCACGAAAAGTCTGACTACGTTCAAGCCAACTGCCGCCTGGCTACTATCACCAAAAAGCCTAAATAATTCGCTACGCTCTTTTTTTTCGCTACGCGGGTTTAGCCGGCTACGCCTGTTTAAGGTCAAGAGCTTCACCACGGACAAATACATGGATGTATTATGGTAGAGCAATGCAGGAGCAATTGCCGAGGCACGGAGCCACGGAGGAAAGAAAGAGGAAAAACACAAAACACAAAAACACAAAAACATTATATTTCGACCTTGCTTTTTAGCACTTTTCTTTTAGTTTTTAATCTTTGCTCTTTCTTTCCTCCGTGTCTCCGTGCCTCTGTGGTGAGATTCCTTGACCTTCAGGCCGCTAGGCCGACGAGCGTAGCGTTAAAAAACAGCCTTCCAAATCTCCTGAATCTCAACACTAAGTGCCTGAGCATACTCGTTATCGGTCAACTTATCCTGCTTCTGCAACGTCAAGCGATGATAAATATTACGCAGTTGGCGATAAGCATGAGTCAACGTTTGCGCTTGCTTTTGGGTCAAAATCTCATACTTGGCAAACAACTCAAACAATTCGACGTTGGCACTGTAACAAGTCAGTTGATGATGTTGTGACGAATACGCCAACACCAAATATTGAGTAATAAACTCAATGTCGGCAATACCGCCCAGCCCTTGTTTTAAATCAAACAAAAAATCGATGTTGCGAGCCAGCGAATCACGCATTTTGCCGCGCATATCTACCACTTCGCCCTTCAGCGTTGGCAAGTCCCGTGGTTTTGTTAAAATCTGCTCACGAATCTCACCAAACCGCTGCCCCAATGGCGCCGTGCCATAGACCATACGAGTGCGCACCAACGCTTGATGCTCCCAAGTCCAGGCCTCTTCTGCCAAATAGGCTTGATACGTTTCGATGTTGCACGCCAACAACCCTGAATTACCCTGCGGGCGCAGGCGATTGTCGATTTGATAAAGTATGCCCG
>JABSOG010000187.1 GCA_013216025.1 Algicola sp.
TCCAAATAGCGCAAACGAATACCCTGTGAAGGATCATCTAAGTTGGTTTGATGCGAAAAACTGACCGGGCCTGATGCTTTCATGAATGCCGAGTCAAGTTGTACGCTGACAGGTTTGCCAGTCGCTTTGTCGCGCTCACTGCGGCCCGATACGGATGCGCCCATCTGCCCCTTAGGATGATTGGGTAATTCAGTGGCCATCCATTGTTCAAATGCCGCTGTTTTTAGCCCGGGTTCGGCAAACCATTGGGATTGACGGTAATAATGATAAGCATATTCTTTAAAATAGCCCGCCGCCGCTATTTTGGCTAAATCGTGCGCAAATGTTGTAACAGGTTTTTCAATGTTTTTGGAAGGTGTTGTGTTTACCGTGTTGGCCATGCTAAAAGCACAATAAAATTCACCAAATGAATAAAACGGATAGTCGCTTGAACAAGCGCTAGTGGCCAAGCCATAGATCATCCAAAACGCACCATTTTCGCTATCAATATCTAAAGATATTTGGACTTTAGATTCTTCTTTGCCTTTACCCGACTGCTGCCCAGTGCTTTTACAGCCTGTCATGACGATAGACAGTAAAACAAGCACAGCCACATTTTTGGCGTTAAAACATTTCATAAATTCTTCCTTTTTTACTTTGATTGAGAACTCGCGCATAAACTAACCGATAGCCTGTGACATTGCAAACGCTGTTATCTGTAGGAGATTTTAGCTGGGGTAGTTAACGAAAAGTCGGTAATTCAGCCATCCTTAGCCTTACTCATTCACCAACCGGCAACATCAATGTAAACACCGACCCCACGCCTAATGTCGATTCAACGGTTAATTGACCGTTGTGTCTTTGTATAGTGCCGTAGGCAATTGACAAACCAAGTCCGGTGCCTTTACCGACTTCTTTAGTGGTAAAAAAGGGTTCGAACAACTTGCTGATGGTCTTTTCACTCATACCGCAACCGCTGTCTCGAAATGTCATGGTCACAACATCATCTGCCTTGTCGCAGCCAATCATTATCGTGCCAATATCTTGCGAATTTTGTTGTCGTTGCTTTGCTTCGATTGCATCACAGGCATTAACAATCAAGTTCATAAAGACTTGGTTTAGCTGGGCGGGGTAGCACAGTAACGTTGGCTCTGAGTCAAAATCAATTGAAAATTGGGCCACATCAAGATATTTAGTCTTAACCAAATTAATCGTAGAATTCAGGCAGTCAGTGATACAAACGGTTTTCTGTTGAGCGGCGTCAAGCTGAGTATAAGTGCGTAAATCGTCGACAATGGTCTTGATACGCCCAGTCCCCTTGTTTATCGTCCGCAGGTGTTCATACATCGGTTTTAATTGTTGTCGAAAGCTGTCTAAGATAGCTTCTTCGGCATCGTCGCCAGCCAGTTCAAAAATAAGCTTTTCGAAACTGATCAAATCGTTTGTCATATTTTGCACGCCAACATGAACAACGTTGATTGGGTTATTAATCTCATGGGCGACACCCGCGGTTAAGGCACCCAAAGAGACCATTTTTTCGGCTTGCACCAATTGCTGCTGCGTCGCCAATATTGCTTGATTCTGACCTTCAATCACCTGTTTTGCTTGCTCTACTTTGTTTTTGGCCGATTTTGCAATCATGGCCTGATCGTGAGAAAGAAAACCAATTAACACAACATAGATAAGCAGAAATAGAGCACTCAACAATGACGTTCTTAAGTCTGTTTCTGGTAAGAATTCAAATCCATTCACCATGATAGATGCAGACATACCAAGCACCAGCCATAAACCGCCTTTGAAAAAGAGCCTTTTGCCCCCGGCAACAATATTATTAACACACATGCTCGTGACAAAAAAAACGGTTGGCAATAATAAAAATGATAACCAGGCAATTAAAAACCCACCAAAAAATGAGTCTAAAATCATGGTTCTGAATTCAGCTTTGTTGGTATTAAAATACCGAGTGTTAAACCAATAGGCCAGATGAGGCAGCGCCAAGCAATAAATCATTATACCGACTAAATCAGGACTGCTGCCTTGTTCAAAAGTAATGGACAATACCACCAAAAATATCGCCAAATAGCCAAATATTTTGGGTCCGTAATTCAATCGAATTAAGAATGCTACTTTGTTTGCCAATTTATCGCCTTATTGGTTTTTATTGGGATTCACTTTGACCAAAAGTCGCTGACTCAAATCGGCAAATACCTGCTTGGCATCTTTGTCAATTACAGCGCCATGGGTCACAATAATTTGCTCAAAATCCCAGCTTTTAACCTGTTCGACAAACGTTGAGAAAGCCGCTTTGTTTTTACGCACAGGCCCCATTTTAAGCGGTGGCGCCAAGCACTTGCCTTTAAAACCCAACAAACCAAACAATGACTTGGCGATACGGGCCGACAGCTTTTGTGGTGGGTGGTCGTCATGATGTTGAATCATATCAGTGACAATCAGTGATTTGGATGGCTGGTGTAAAAACACCGTCTCGTCAAGCAGTGGTACTTCTGGCATGGTTGCCTGCAAAAAGTCAGCTGGCCAAATCTCGCGCTTGGCGGCACTGATCAGTTTGGGGTTTTTAAGCTGCACTTTACCCGGAATGCCATCGCTGACATAAAGTTCAGCATCGGGATAAGCGTTCTCCCAAGTGCTAAGCCAAATATTATGGCCATTACCAGCGCCGACAATAAAAGCCACCTCACCGAGTTCATCAATAGATTGCTTTAGCTCGGGCGACAATTTTGTCGGCGAGTGCAACCACAGCCTGCCATCTTGTAATTTGACGATGGTCATTCTTAATCCCAACTGTAACCCAGCCAATGTCATGGCATCTTCGTGAGCCCAAATTTGTTCACCTATTTTTTTCATTGTTATTCTTTACCCTTGATTATTGTGCACAATACTACCAATAATATCTTGAAACTTCTACCCACTCACTTCGGCCCGGGTCAGCCAATGCTACTCCCTACGCCTTGAAAATATGCCGATAAAAGGCTGAATATAGATTGCCAACAAGCTTTGATGTTCGGTGTTGCCTTTGCCCAAACCAAACCGTAAACGCCCTGCACCCTTACCTTTTATATCATCAGCTTTTATCAAGGTGCCCAAGACGCGATCCCATATAGCCAAGGCAGACCCAAGGTTGGTATCAAAATGGCTGGGGTTGTCACTGTGATGAATTTGATGCTGTGCCGGACTGATAAACCAGTTTTCAAGCCCTCTGCCCCAACTTAACCAAACATGAGAGTGACGCAGGTTCGACCCCATAAGGTTAAACACAAACACAAACACGTTGGCACCGGCAATGTCGAACATTTTCAAATTCGGCCCAAATATATAATAGCCACCACCAACCACCAAACCCTGCGACAAAGCCATGCGACAGGCATACAAATAACTTTCGACCGGGTGGCTGCGGTAAACCGTAAACGGCGTTAGCACGGTGGCAGAGTGATGGACTTTGTGAAATTGCCATAACGGCGGCACTTTGTGCAGCAGGTAATGCAACACAAAGCGGCTGAAATCGTCCAGTAAAAATAAGGCGGCGGTAAAACTGGTGATAATTGCCCAGCGCGGCCATGCGACAAAATCCCCAGAACCTGAACTAACAGGACCTAAATTATTATTTAAGACATCACCAAACCACAAGGCAACAGGCACCATCAATAAAATGGCCGGGGCGTAAATAACCGCTTTGATGAGTTTGTTGACCACCAGCAAGGCATAGTCTTGCTTGGCAGAAGGGGCCAGCCACACTTTGGAATTGAACAGGTAAGCGGCGAAGTTTTTCAGGTTTTTTTGCGGTTTTGTTCGGCGATAAACCGGCACTGCCAGCAGGCAGGCACTGAGCAGATACAAGTAATAAAGGCGTTTGTTCGGATCGCTGACATAACCTAGCAATTCTAGCAACAGGTCTTTTACCGTTTCCAATGATGTCATATTAATACCTGTTAATAACGAAATACGGTACGGTAGGAGCGAGCTCCAGCTCGCGATTTTGGCCCCAGCCAAATATATACGGGTTTCCCCTTAACCTCTGAAATAACCGCATCAAAAACATACGGGGTTCCCTGAGTAAATGATTTAGAGATGACGACTAAATATTTGGCCGTAGGCCAAAATCGCGAGCTGGAGCTCGCTCCTACCAGTGTCAAAACCATCGCCAGAGCCGGTTTCAATATCAGTATCAATATCAGTATCGGTGCAATTAAAACCGATATTTATAACCGGCAACCAATTGTTGCGGTTTGCTCGGTCTGGCACCATAAGGCCGGTGACTAACCACCTCAACAGTATCGAATACGTTGTCCAGTTTGAAATAGACTGAACCCATATCAGCAAAATCGTAACTGGCCGACAAGTCTACCACAGTATAAGCTTCACTCGATACGCCCGACAATGTCACGCCCTCTCCCGCCGCTTCTGCCATTTCGCCAACGTATCGGGTCAATAAAGACAGTTGCCAGTCTTGGCTGACCAAGCCCAGTGTCAGGGTCAACTGATTATCTGGCAAATACGGCACTTCGTCACCCGGGCGAATGTGGCCCCACAAAGGAAAGTCAGATTCTAGCTCTTGTTTGAATTCAGACTGGGTGTGGGTGTAAACCACAGTGACTGGCACTTCTAAACCATTGCCGATTTCAAAGGTGTAACCGAAGGTTGCTTCTATCCCGTAAATATCTACCTCACCGCCATCGTATTCTTGGTCGACTGTGTTGGCACAACTTGACGAAGCCGAAAACGTACAGCTTTCTTTGAGGTTGCTGTAGTCATTAAAAAAACCAATCAAGTCAATGTTGGTGCCCTCTTTGGCATAACGCAGACCCAGTTCGTAATTCACGCTTTTTTCAGCTTGAATGCTCGGATGTTGTTGTGGACTGGTGGGTACATGTCCTTCGTGAATACCAAATAAAAAGCCGAGGCTGTCTGACATTTGATAGAAGGTGCTTAAACTCGGCAGCCAGATATGCGATGACTTTTCGAGCCAATCATTTTCTGATCCACTTTTTAAGTTGCGATACTCGGCGTCAATAAACTCGCCGCGTACACCCGTGGTTATGCTGAACTTATGCCAATTCAAGGTGTTTTGGGCATACACCGCCCATACATCACTGCTTTCTTGGTTATGGGTTGCCGATTTCGTCGCAAACCCAGCATTGGTGAGTTTACCAGCGGTCATTTTTACCGTGTCTTGCGTGTGGTTTCTTTTAATCTGGTCTTTGTGATAACGCACGCCAGCCTCAAATACGCTGTCTAAACCGGCCAGTTCAAAGTCCCATTGCATGTCGCTTTGAACTCCTTGGGAGAAATATTCCCGTGCGTTGGTGCCCAACACCAAATTCTCATAACTTTTTTGAGAATCCTGCTCACCGGTCAAAATTTGGTAATAGATGGTATTAATACCCTGATCAGGCGCTGCCAGAATATCGGCCAAACTACGATCGGTCGCAGGGTTTCCCTGAGCCACAAAACCGTTGACCTTGCGCCACGAACGTTCGAAATCGTTGTGGTAAACTCGGGTCAACACGTTGATATCGCTAAATTGAATGTGATGGGTAAACTGATACTGCTTGTGCGTCCAGTCCATCAGGCCCTGTTGTGATGCGGCATAACGACGAAATGGCGTTGCCGCAAAATCGGCATCAGACAAACCCAAATAGGTCTCATCAGATACTTCGTCGCCGTAAGACAATTTAAGCTCAACCAACTGACTGTAATCACTGCCATCAAGGTTGTAGCGAAACTTGGCCATCAGGTCATTTTTGTCAAAACCGGTATCGCCACCGCCATCGAGTACTTTAAAACCGTCTGCCTGCACATGAAGCCCTTCGATTAAATAACCAAAATCGCCAATGCTATCACCCATAAAAACGTGCTGTTTGTTGTAACCGTCACCGCCAAGGGCAAAATCTAATCCACCTTCAAAGGCCTCTGGCACCCCACGGGTCGTCATGTTTAACGCGCCCGATACCGTGTTGGGACCATACTTGATTGCCGCCGGGCCTTTAAACACCTCAACCGAGGTCATACGGCTGACCAATGGAAAATAATAGGCCGCTGGTGCCGAATATGGCGCAGGCGCAATCAATATACCATCTTCCATCAGGGAGATTTTTTTACTGCGCTCTGGCGTTGCGCCCCTAAAGCCGATGTTAGGCCTTAACCCATAACCATCTTCTTCACGGATATTGACACCCGGCACGATGGCCAAAATCCGGTTGATGTCGTCGTACTCGAATTTTTCGAGCGCCATTTCCGAGATTAACGTGGCAGAACCCGCTTCAGTGCGCAGTTGTTTGTTGTGGCCAATGATCTGCAACTTCTCGTTATAACCGTCTTTCTTTGGCTTTTTATCTTCGTCTTTATCATCTGCGCTGATGGCATAACCAGGCAGTAAAGCAGCCAATAACAAAGCTTTAGAAACGTGTTGGGCGATTGCGGTTTTACGCAGACTCACGCCAGTATTTTTGCTTATATTCATGTGTAACAGCCTGTTCTAATCGTTGTCGCCAGCGGATGTTTGTGGTAAATCCAGTGCCAAAGAAGTAATAAAACTGGTTTTCATTTCATCGGTCACCACTTTAATACGTGCATATAGTGCTTCTACCTGAGCGGCATCAGTGACCAGCAACTCGGCCAATGGCATTTGCAATTGGTCGGCCAATTGCTGCATTTCCAATAACCCTTGGGTAATACGCAAGGCGGTTTGTTCGTCGCCCACGGCGATAAGGTAATCGTCAAATCCAACGCCTTCACCATCAGCCAGCCCCGACTGGCTGCCGTAAAACAGTTTAGAGAACCCCACCACGTTGGCCACAATGTGCTCGACCGACTGGGCGCTTAGGGCAGACTCAACATCTGACGGACACACCGCATTGGCACAGCTGTTATCCTTTTTGCCCAGTGGTTTGCCCAACTTGCCGTCTTTGGTGACCGAATCAAGATAAAACATCGCATCACTAATGGCATTAACGCCTTGTAAAGACGTTTCAAAATCGCTGCCGTTTTCACCGGCAGATTTAAGTTTGGCGGCATAACCACTATCACCAGACCATGCGTTGACCAGAGTTGTCGCGTTCTGATTAATGTCATCGGCGACGACTATGGCAAAATCACAACGGGCGATCATTCGCTCCATGTCGGTGCGAATATTCCAATCGCCCAACGGACCCACATTGCCGTTACAGCTGTGATTTAGGTTTTGACTGAACAACAAATGCTCCAGCGCGTCGATGCCCCGGCGGGTATCGGTGCGTTGACTAATTTGGTATTGAGTGCCGTTGATGTTGCCCTGCTGAAAATAAACCACATCTTGGTCGACACCACAGGCACTGACCACAGGCCAAGAATAAATGGTGTTGCGCAGCGCATGTTGATTGGCTGACAAAGGCCCAATTTGCATCATTTCGGCCTGCTGCCACACGGCCGACAGGGTTTTCCAGTGATTTTGCGCCGATTGTTGCTGTGTTGGCAAATCGGCATCGCCTGCTGCCAATGCGTCACAATAGGCATTCAGGCTGACAGTTTGAGCTACGGTGTTAGTTTGAAAGCTCTGGTAGGTCGGTAAAATGATATTGTCAGCCAAATTGGCCAAAAGCTGGGTATGGTCGTAATCAACGCCACCAGAGCCGCTATCTGCTGCCTGACCGTAATCAGTACCGACAGAACTGCTGCCACCTTCACCGCATCCCTGCACTACCGCCAATACGACAATGGCTATCATTGATTGCTTGAAAAGCCCAATCGAACGGCCTGTCGATTTTGTGTTGCTGTTCATTAATTTTTACCTTAAAAAATCGATTCGTTTAAAACGGCAAAAGGCCAGCTCATTTAGAGCTGACCTTTGTATTTAAATTTTACTTTTAAATCAGATGGTTATATCAAATTACCATTCCGCAACATTATCTGCGTCAAACTCATAAGCCGCTTGCAGTATGCCTCTTGCCTGCAACAACTTGTCAGTGTAATCAGATACATCAGCCGCATCGGTTACCGACTGCATACCAATCAATTCATGCAACTGGGCAAACTGTTCAGCAGTTAGCGGTGAGCGTGGGTTAAACTGGAATCCCAGTGCAAAACCTTTCATTTCAGACCAATGTTTGGCAGCAGCGACAAAATCGTAATCGTCGGTGCCCAGTCTAAAGATGTCGATAATGGTGTCGTTAATGTAATGAACCACAGTGGCCGACACTGACTTTTCCCAGTTGGCAACTATAATATCACGTTGTTCCAACAAGGCAGCCATTTGTGTTTCGTCCAGTGCACCAGCCGCATCACGGATGATTGAACGGCCCATCAAAAAGGCATCAAAAGTGGTTTTACTGAAATCCGTTGGGTTGGCGTTGTCAGCGGCACCACGGTCACGTTTGGCGGCATTGGTTGAGTTACCAAAGTTGTATTCGGCATTTAAGTTGATCATGCCGTTGCCATCGGTATCGTAGTATTTTTGCCAGTCTTCACGACCGCCCTTGCCTGCCACTTCTTCGTCGGTATATTCGTTATAGTTACGTGCTGCGCCAAAATAACCAAAACCTTCGTCAAAGCTGTGCTCTAGTGCGGTGTATGCTTTGGTGCCGTCTTTGTCGCCTTGGGTATTGTCTGAGTTCAGACCTTTACCATCAACATCGTTGTCTAAGTAGTCATCAGTGCCTTGTGAAAAGGCAACCGCACCTAACAAGAATTTTTGCAGCAATTGATTGAGGTCGACACCATTTTGAGTAACGTACAACTGGCTGATGGCCTCGCCTGCCGGGTTAAAGCGCTGTGCACCACTAATGTAGGTTACCGCGTTGTCAGCAATCTGGTCCATGATGCTCATGGCCAAACCTTCTGGGGTGATTGAACCGGCTTCGTTCCAGCCAACCAATGCCGTTGACCAGTCTTTGTGTTGACCGGTGGCATCGTTACCGGCGATTTTTCCGGTTAAATCTTTGTGTGATGAAGAAATTTGTTTCAGCGTAGTTTGCTCGTTGCCCAGCGCAGTGCTCAATACCAATGCACGGTCGCCAACGACCAAATCGTAATCTTCGGTGGTGATGGCATAGAAGGTATGCAGTTTGGCCAATACTTGCTCTTTGGTGGTCAACGCATTTGCATCGATATCATCTTGCAGCTGGCCGTTGATGTAGCTGTACAATTCGCTGATCAACACATGGCGGGCAATTTGCCCCGAGTAACCAACGCTTGATTCGCTGCTGAAGTGGCTTTCGAAAGCATAAGTCAAAGGCGCCTCAACAATGTTGGTCACATCAACGCTAAACGCTTTGTTGAAGGTGTTGCTGGCGCTGTCGGTAACCGTGATGCTCAAAGCAACAGAGGTTTCGCTTTCAAAATCTAGCGCAGTATCGGCAACCAACTTAAGTTCACCCCCAACAACTTCAAAACGGGCATCGTCAACCGCGTAACTGAAGGTATCACCGGCATCGGCATCTGTTGTGGTCAATGCACCGATAACGGCTGCCGCTGCATTTTCGGCAACAACATTTTGAGATAATGAAATATCAGTTGGTGCAACGTTTGCAGGAGTTGGAGATGGGGTCGGCGTAGGTGTTGGTGTCGGAGTAGGTGTTGGCGTAGTGCTACCACCGCCACAACCGGTTAATCCAAGAGTGGCCAACAATACTGCGGATGCTACTAAAGAAGGTTTCTGCGCAAACATCAAAATTTCCATTATGTGTGTCTATTAGAATTGATACGCAGTATATACGAACTTAAATGATAATCAATATCATTTGCATTTATATTTTAATAAATCTGCTGCGCATCTTTATCAGCCCGAATCGCTGCCAAATCCTTATCTCGGCGGTGATAACCGGTTTGGTTAATCAACTTTTTGGCTTGTTTGAAGTGATGGTTAAGGCGCTTTTGCATGGTTTTGCGGTCTGGGAATAATGTGATGCCTTGGTCAATGATGACAAAGTTGTCGTCACTGGATTTTAGTTGTTGATGGATATTACGACAGGCTTCGAGATGGTAGTCGGTGAGGTGTAACAGCATTTGGCTGTAGCTGGCAGATTCGAAGACTTCGTCCAAATCCTGCCAGGTTTTTTTGTGTTGGTTTTGGTGGGTGTTGAAGGTGGCTCGGGCGAGGAGGCCTAATGGTAAATAAACTTGATTATCAGCTTTCCTTAACCCTGCCACCGCTTGATTTAAATAGGTTTTGGCTTGGTTAAAATCCGCTGAGGCTTGCTTTAATGCTTTTTTGAAATGGACATTGCCCAAGGTTAAATCTTCTAAAGCGATGCTAAGTGTAGAATCTGACTCTTGCCGCCACAGTAGTAGTTTTTCGGCCCGTTGAATCACATTATCCACTTCACCCAAATCCAGTAATAATGTGCAAAATCTGAATCCTTGCATGGAATATAGCGTGTCATATCCAGGCTGAATTTTTCGCTGAATGGCTTCGGCCTCAATATGTAAAGCTTTGGCTTTCTCTTGCTCGCCTGATTGAAAAAAAGCATCTGCCCATGTTGTACGAGTGCCCATTGTCCAAAATTCATCTTCACTGCAGTCTGCATAGATAACACTTTGCTCACCAAGCTCTACAGCTTTCGTCAGCTTGCCCAATGCCAGATATAGTTCGCTGGTATTGCTGGCATCTTGTGCCACCCCCAGCCAATCTTTTTGTTGTTTGGACATTTCGACACTGGCCTCAAGAGGCTCAACCGCCTCAAGTAAGCGGCCCAAACCTCGCAAATTAAAGCCTGCCCAATTGAGTGCAGCAGCTTTGTCTTCATCCGTTACCCCTGCTGTTGGCTTATCCCAAGTTTTATCAAAAAAACAGGCCACACAGGCCAAGTCGGTACCAAATGCGCCCAGTTTTTTGACGATGTAAGCTTCGCCCTTACGCTGAACTCTCGGCCAATAAACCTCATCCAAAGCCTGTTGATGCAAACCAGCCAAACAGCCATGAGCAACGGCTGTGAGCAGCGGTTCCAGTTCTTCAAGCGTATCGGGCAACTCTTTTTCTGGCAGGTTTTTGTAATATTCATAAAGCCTTGCATGGGCTTCTTGGTAACCCTTGGGGTTTTGAGTTTTAAGTTGTTCGGTAAAGTATTCTCGTACCAATGGGTGACAATCAAGGGCTTGTGTTTGGTCGGGTTGCAGGATAAGACGCAGACTAACGAGATTTTTCACTGCAAATGCCCAGTCTTCATGACTCAGGTTTTGTATCCGCTCGCTGACTCCTTCAATCGCAGGAGCTGCTTTTAACACGCTAATCGCATCCTCGGTGGCGGCACGGTCAAACAATCCAAGTATATGAAGAATATCCAACTCAGGACCATCTTGTGTTTTAAGCCAACCATGATAAGACGCCATCACTTTATGGGCGTGTCTAGCCTGTTTGCATTTGCCTGCATAAGCAGGCATTTGGTCTCTTTTGCCGATATCGCCTTTATATACGGTTTTGAGATAGCTCCCCAGCAAAGCCAGTGTCAGCGCATGCCCGTCGACCTCTTCTACCGCTTTAACCATTTCTGCCTTGGGACCTTTGACTTGATTGTTTTCAAGCACTTTAATACTCGCTTCAACGCTGAGTTGTTCCAGTTCAAATGTGGGGCTATTGCTCGATTGCAATTCAAAAACCGGCACCCGTGAAGTGATAACACACAAACCTTGTAGGTTATAAGCAAGGTTTTTTAACAGCGCAGCTAGTGATTGGTCTTTTAACCGCCCTTCCATATCCCCCGGTGGATATTGCATCGGCTCCAAACCATCCAGAATCAACAAGGTTTTGCGCTGGCTGAACAATTCTGCCAAATGCAATCCTTGCTCGTGTGGTGATGAGGGTCGTTCGCCTTTATATTGCAAAAAGCGATAAGCCATGTTGATAAAATGCTCTGCCGAAACATGGCGCTGATCGCTGGTGCCCTGTGAATAAAACGAATGGGCGAAAACCCGCTCAGCGCCTTTATAACCATTGTCTCGCATATCGTTGAGCCAGTGATTTATCAATGATGATTTGCCTACGCCACCCCAGGCGATAAAGCTGATAACCCGGGTGTTGT
>JABSOG010000188.1 GCA_013216025.1 Algicola sp.
CAAGTGGATTTGGCGTTGGGTGATGCTGGTGATCAAATCGATTCCTGAGCGGATATTTAAGGGCATGAGCATTTAAGATGACAGACAAAAGATTGCTACCCGCGCTGTTATTCATAGCGTTGATATTCGATGTACTGTTTTTTGCCAATACCCTCGAAGACGCGCAAATCACCTACCGTTATGCATTGCGTTTTTCTGAGGGTTTTGATTTTGGCATGTGGAACAGAACCGGCTCACCGGTTGAAGGATTTACCACTTTTTTGTGGATGGTCTACCTGAGCCTATTTGGTCCCAACCTCGAATCGATAGTTTACGCGTCTAAGATCACCGGCATACTGGCTCATTTAAGTATCATCGGTTTGTTTGTCACTTTGTACCAACGCTATTCGAACCAATCCCAATCAAAGCTGGCCATCAACCTGTTTAAAGGCAACGAAGCCGGTGCAGCCAAAGCCTTTTTGTATAGCGCATTGGCGGTCACTTTCTTTTTGCCATTGAGTTGGTATGCCTCGTCGGGCATGGAAACCTTGGCGTTTATCGCGTTGATTTGTCTGGTATTATTCTTGCCGCTGCTAACAATCAACCTGTTCGCGCTAGCTTTGGTCACGCTGTTGTTGGTGTTGATCCGGCCTGACGGCATTATGTTTGCGTTTGCCGCCCCATTGTATTACTGGTTTATCAGTAAAGACAAAAAACACTTCGCGGTCATGGCAGTTGCGGTGCTCGCATTTTTCGGGCTCATCGCCTTCAGATACAGTTATTTCGGTTATGTGATGCCCAACTCCTACTACGCTAAATCGGCCAATGTCGAAGGTTTCAGGCACCTTATTTACGGCATTATGTATTTTGGCTCGTTTGTGGCCAATTATTTCTATTTGTTTCTCCCGATCCTATTCGCATCCTTGTCGATATTGCGCAAAAAGCAGTTCGCTCAAAACAGCTTTTTGCCATTGGCATTTGCTGGCATTACCCTTTACTTTGCGATAGTGGCCAAAGCGGGAGGTGACAACTTTTCGGCCTTTCCGATGTGGCGTCACGGCCTCAACTTATTTCCATTAATTGCATTTTGTACTTTTTACAGCTTGCATTATTTATGGCACACCAATCAAGGAGTGAAAAGTTCGCGAAATCTATCATTTGCCTCTTTGGCACTGCTGTTTATCGTACCGATGGTTATCAGCGTGCCTTTAGGCAATGCCAAATTTTTGCGGACAGAAGTGATAGAAAAAGTCGCTCGTTTCCCTGATTTGTCTAACGACTACAAAGACAATGCCCTGTTGTTGTGGATTAAGAATATCACTGACGAAAACACCGTTGTCACCACCGCACTAGCCGGTGCCCTGCCCTTAACCGTAGATGCTGTGCATATTGATGTGTTGGGGTTAAACAACGAAAAGATCGCCCACAGCGGCACATTCGATTATGACGGGCCGATTGATTCGAAATCGAATATGCAATGGGTGATTGAACAAAAACCCGACATTATTGAAGGTTACATGAATGCAAAAAAAATCATCAACAATGAAGATTTGGCCAAAGTGATCAGCGCTCGTCAAAAGATGAACTTAGAATTACTGCAAAGTGAGCAGTTCAAACAGCAATACCTGATCATCACCAACGCCCCCTATGAAGCGATGAACCGAGTGTTGTTTATCAGCAAAAGCTACTATCAAAAAATTAGTAACAAGCATGACGTTCAAGTGATGAGCGTTGACAATTTGGTGGCTGCAGCCCATGAGTAACCAATCCACAAAAGAGCTGGCCCTGTTTGATTTTGACGGCACCATCACCACCAAAGACACGCTGGTCGATTTCATTCAATATGCGGTAGGCAAACCGGCCTACTATGCGGGATTATTGTGGATAAGCCCAGTGCTAGTGGGTTTTGTGCTTAAAATGGTTCGCAACGATGACGCCAAACAAAAGATGTTAGGTCATTTTTTTGGCGGCTGGCCGCTAGACAAGTTTCAAGCGGTAGCAGACCGCTATTCAAGCGAACAAATAGACCGCTTGATAAGACCCAAAGCCTTGGCCAAAATTCAGTGGCATCAGCGCCAAGGGCACGAAGTGGCTATAGTGTCAGCGTCGATGGAAAACTGGTTGAGTAAATGGTGTGAAAAGCATTCATTGAAGCTGATTTGTACAAAGATGGACAGTACGAATAATCAGATTAGTGGCAAATTTGACGGTAAAAACTGTCATGGCGCTGAGAAGGTTAATCGCGTAAAAGCGGTGTACAACCTTGAAGATTTCGATACGGTCCATGCCTATGGTGATAGCTCTGGCGATAAGCAGATGCTGGCTATGGCAGATGAAGGGCACTATCGACTTTTTGAATAGGCGTTTGGGGTAAAATACCCCGGGCAGCGCCCGAGGCAAAAAAAGAACGTTATTTGGCAACCATATTGTTCGAGGCCTCAAGCATGGCGTGCATCAACACGTTACACCCAGCTTCACACTGCTCAGGTGTGGTGCTCTCAATTTCGTTATGACTGATACCATCTTTACAAGGCGTGAACACCATACCGGTAGGCACTAAGTCGGCCATGTAACAGGCATCGTGACCTGCACCTGCGTAGATATCCATATGACTATAACCGAGTTTTTTGGCGGCAATTTCTACATTGTTCGAGGCGCTGAACTCCACTGGTGCAAAATACCAAAAATGATCAACTTCAACCTCAACATCGCTATCTTTAGCCAACTGCTTGCAATAATTCTGGAACCGCTCATCCATTTGGGCCAAAATTTCAGGGTTGGGGTTTCGCAAATCAGCGCTGAAAGTCACGGTGCCAGCAATGGTATTACGTGAATTGGGGTAAACTTCCATAAAACCGGTGGTGCCCAAACCGTTAGGTGCATTGCTCAGCGCAATATTATTGATTTCGCAAACCACTTGACTGGCAGCCAACATGGCATCGGCGCGCAAGTGCATAGGGGTGGTACCTGCGTGTGATTCTCTGCCGGTGATTGTCACTGTATACCAACGAATACCTTGGCCGAGGCGGACCACACCAATAGTTTTGTCTTCGTCTTCGAGGATAGGACCTTGTTCAATATGGGTTTCAAAAAAAGCGCCAATATTGCGGCTACCCGGCTCATCATCACCCAGATAACCGATTTTTTCTAATTCATCACGTAAAACCAAACCGTTGACATCAGTTTTATTGAGTTCAGTTTCTAAATCGAAACGGCCAACATAAACGCCAGAACCCTGCATGGCCGGAGGAAAGCGAGAGCCTTCTTCGTTGGTCCATACACTAAATTCAAAGGGGGCTTTAGTTTGAATGTTGTTTTCATGCAACGTTCTTAACACCTCGACACCGGCTAATACGCCAAAAACACCGTCGAATTTGCCGCCAGTAGGCTGGGTATCGAGGTGACTGCCGGTAGCAACGGCGGGTAAAGTGTTGTCTGTGCCTTCGCGGCGGGCAAAAATGTTGCCCATTTTATCGATGCTGATGCTGCATCCGGCCTCTTTACACCATTTAACAAACAAGTCTCGTGCCTGTCCATCTAAAGCGGTGGCGGCAAGGCGATTACAACCGCCTTTTGCGGTGGCACCGATTTTGGCCATTTCCATCAGGGAATCCCACAGGCGGTCTTTGTTGATTCTCAAATCGTTCATTGTTATTGCCTCTTTTTGACTGATGAACAGTATAATAGCAGAACGAGGACTAAAGAAAATAGAAAGCTGACTATATGGTTAGGTTTTCATTCTGTTGCAGGCAACGACACCCGAAAAACACTGCCAACCCCAAGTTCAGATTCAACACTCAATTCGCCCCCATGTTTGAGCACTATATCGTACGAAATCGACAATCCCAAACCAGTGCCTTTATCAATCCCCTTGGTGGTAAAAAACGGCTCGAACAGTTTAGCTTTAACCTCTTCGGTCATGCAGCAAACGTTGTCACTGATCGTGATATGGACTTTGTCACCCACCATTTGGCAACCAATCACAACTTTGCCTTGCACGCTGTTGTTCTTGGCTTTTTTCTCAGCCTTTTTCTCGCAAAGAGCATCACAAGCATTGATCAGCAGGTTCATAAATACCTGATTCAATTTGGCCGGATAACAGCTGATGAGGGGGGTTACTTTAAAATCAGTTTTAAACTCAAAACTTTGTTTGTACTTGGCTTTGATCAGATTAATGGTCGATAACAAAGCGTCAGTAATACAAACCGTGCTTTTGTCGGCTTCAACCATGTAACTGGAAGATTTAAGATCTTTGACAATGGTGTTGATGCGACCCGCGCCATCTTTGATGATGTCGATGTGCTTAAACAAAGGCCTAAACTGGCGGTTAAACCCGGCAATGATGTCGGCAGGCGCATCTTTTCCCGCCAAATCGAAGATATATTGACGACACTCGCTAAGGTCGGTTTCGAGGTTATGCACACTGATATGAACAAAATTGCAAGGATTTTTAATTTCATGGGCCACACCCGCCATCAGGGTGCCCAAAGAGGCCAGCTTTTCTGAGAGGATCAGCTTTTGTTGGGTCGCCAACATCTGTTGGTGTTTGTTTTCCAGCTGCTCGGTGCGCTCACAGACCTTGCGTTCGAGGTTACGATTGATGTCGAGCAATTTAAGGTGAGTAGCAACCCGCGACAACAACTCATGCTTGTCTATCGGTTTAGTGAGGTGGTCATTGGCCCCCACGAAAAAACCGTGCACTAAATCGTCGACCTGATTTTTGGCGGTGAGAAAGATCACTGGCAATTCACTTACGCTAAACTGCTCACGAATGTTTTTGCAAACCTCGTAACCGGACATTTTGGGCATCATGATATCGAGCAACACCAAATCAAACGGGCCATTTTGCTCAATCAACTGCAACGCCTCCAAACCATCCCGGGCTTCGACCAATTGATAATTGTGACGCAACAAATGATTGTTCAGCACCTGCAGGTTGATAGGTTCGTCATCCACCAGCAATAGCCGAAAGCGCCCTTGGCCACTCGATAGTTCTATCGATTCCAGGGTTTGCTCAACGATGGTTTCGACCTCCCAACTCACTTTGGGCGGTGAGCCCATACTGACTGATTGTTGTTGTGGTTTATGTTGTTGATTTTGTGGTTTTTCGACGCTAACAGGCAAATCAAATGCAAAGGTTGAACCCTGACCCACCATTGATGCGACCGTAATGTTGCCGCCGTGCAGCTCCACCAGTTGACGGGTAATAGTCAAACCCAATCCCGTGCCGCCATATGCTCGCTGGTCGTCTAACTGTACTTGTTCAAACGAATCAAACAAACAGGCGAATTTGTCTTCGCTGATGCCAATACCAGTATCCTGCACCGTGACTTTAACCCGATCACCACAAACCTGAGCCTCCATCGTGATACTGCCACGGTCGGTAAATTTGATGGCATTGCCCACCAAGTTGTGCATTATTTGCAGCAATCGGTCTTCATCTGCTGCCACAGTCGGCAAGTCTGCTGGCACCCCATTAATCAATTTCAGGCCTTTGCCCACCAATAAGGGCTCAGACAATACCAGCACCACCTCGCACAAGCTGTGCAGGTCTAGAGGGTATATATCTAAAACGATTGAACTGTGTTTAAGTTTCGACAGGTCGAGTATGTCGTTAACCAAATGGGCAAGGCGTTTGCCGCTGGTGACCACCATGGCGAGGTTTTTGTCGGCTTTGGCTGTCAATTGTCCGGCAACTCCATCAAGCAGCGATTCGGCCAAACCAATAATGCCGTTGAGCGGTGTACGCAGCTCGTGCGAGGTATTGGCCAAAAAGGCGTCTTTGAGTTTATCGACCTGTTTAAGGCGGTCAATCACCCGGCGCTCGTTGTCGATTTTCTCCCGCTCTTGGCGGATGTTAATACGCTCAAACTGATAATGGAAAATGGCATATACCAAGGTGACCAGCACAATGCCATAAATGAGGTAAGCCCACCACGAACGCCACAACGGCGGGTTTACCTGAATATCGATAGACGTGCCCTGCTCATTCCAATAGCCCTGAGCATTGCTTGCTATAACCTGTAGTGTGTAATTGCCTGGAGGCAAATGAGTGTAGGTGGCCTGACGAATTTTTGCCGATGCCGTGATCCAATTGTTGTCTAACCCGTGTAATTTATAACGATAGCGGTTTTTCATCGGGTTACGATAATCCAGCGCAGCAAACTCAAGTGACACCAAAGATTGTTGATAACTCAGGGTCAGGTGGTTCAATTGCTCTATTGCCCCATGCAGTGGAAAAGTGCTTTGGTTAAACAGCAATAAGTCGGTAAACACCACTTTGGGTGGCTGCTTGTCTGGTTTGATCTGCTTGGGAAAAAAACGGTTAAAACCATTGATACCACCAAAAAACAACTCGCCCGCTGGGTTGATTAAATACGCCCCCACGTTAAACTCATTGCTCTGCAAACCATCGTTTACGTCATAATTGTGAAAGCTTTCAGTGGTTGGGGAAAACCGAGACAAACCCAGATTGGTACTGAGCCACAGATATCCTTGGCGATCTTCGATGATGCCATAAACGGTATCATTCGAAAGACCATCTTTTTCGCGGTAGCGGGTAAAACTGTCTGTCGTCGCATCGTATTTGTGTAACCCGCCACCTGCGTTGCCTATCCATAACACACCTTGGCGGTCTTGTGCGATAGCCAGAATATTGTTGTTGCTTAAACTGCTGTCATCTTGCGAGTTATGCAGATAACGGCTGAACCGCCCACTGATGCGATCAAACCGGTTTAATCCCGAGGTGGTGGCTATCCACAAATTACCCTTACGGTCTTCAAAAATCTGCCGAACCAAATTTCCGCTGATGCTGTGCGGGTTGTCCTTTTGATGCTTGAAATGCTCAAAACCCGGCTGCCTGTTGTCCAACCTGTTCAGTCTGTTCAACCCACCGCCCCAGGTAGCCGCCCAAATCAGGCCTTTTGAATCCAAAAATACCGCCCTGACCCGGTCGTCACTCAAACTGCTGGAGTCAGTTTTGTCATGTTTAAATCGAGTGAATTCGCCAGTATTGCGGTCATAACGGTTTAAGCCACCGCCAAAAGTGCCAATCCAATAAATATTGCCCTGAGCCTCTTGAACAGACCAAACACTGTTATGACTCAAACTGTTGGGGTTGGTGGGGTCGTGCCTAATGCGTTCAAATTTTGGGCTTTTACCATCATCAATGTCTATCCCCCCCTCGGCAGTGCCAATCCAAAGTGCCCCTTTTGAATCATGATAGAGGGTCCTGACGTTATTGTTACTCAAGCTGCCAGCGTCGTCAGGGTTGTGTTTAATATGGCCAAATCGACTGCGATGCAAATCCAGTTTATTGACGCCACCACTGTTGGTGCCCACCCACAAAAGGTCTTGCTCATCATGGTTCAAAGCCCAAATATCATTATTGCTCAAACTGTCGCGCTGTGATGATTGGTGAGTGTAATGCACAAAACGCGAGTCTTGGGAGGTAAAATGGTCAAGCCCGCCGTATTGTGTGCCAACCCAAATCCCCCCTCGGGGGTCTTGGGTGATGACCCTCAGGTTGTTTGCGCCAAGACTGTGTGGGTCAGTATCATCATGCTTATATGACACAAAGCTTTGGCTGTTGTGGTCAAAACGGTTTAATCCGTCTTGGGTAGCCACCCACAAGTTGCCCTGATTGTCTTCACACAGGGAGTGCACTTTGTCATGACTGAGGCTGTTTGGATTGCCCTTTTGATGGCGGTAGTGGGTAAATTGTCGCGTGTCGACATCCAGCAAATTCAAACCACCGCCTTGTGTGCCCACCCACAGCTGGTTTTTTCTATCCTTAAAAACAACACGAATGTGATCATCGCTTAAGCTGCCGGGCAAGTGAGGTTGATGCCTGAGTTGAGCAAAGTTTTGCAACTGCCGATCAAACCGATTTAATCCACCCCGTCCAGTGCCCACCCACAGCTTACCGTTTTTGTCCTCGGCAATGCTCATGACCTGATTGTCACTGAGGCTGTGGGGGTCGTTGGGGCTGTGAATAAAGCGGGTAAAACGCTGGGTTTTATCGTCATAACGGTTGAGCCCACCGGCATTGGTACCAATCCACAAAGTGCCATGGCGGTCTTGATAAACAACGCTGATGTTGCTGTCAGATAACGAGTTGGCGTCTTGCGAGTCGTGCCTGAAGTGTTTGTATTGATAACCATCAAAACGATTGAGACCATCTTCAGTACCAAACCACATAAATCCCTGACGGTCTTTGAGGATACTGAAAACTGAATTTTGTGACAGGCCATTTTCGATAGTCAAGTGTTCAAAGCGCGGCAAGGGCTCTGTTGCCCCAGCACTGGCGCAGCTGTAAAAGCTGTGAAGTAAAATTAACAGTGAGAGGACAAAATGCAGGGGTTTTGCAAGAGTAAGCAACATAATCATGACATCGGCAAAGTTAATTTAACTAAAGATCCCTCGCCAAGGTTAGATTCTACGCTTAGCTGCCCCCCATGCTTTTTGACAATGCCATAGGCAATAGACAAACCCAGACCTGTGCCTGCACCGACTTCTTTAGTGGTATAAAACGGTTCGAACAGGCGATTTTGAGTCTCTTCGCTCATGCCGCAGCCGTTGTCTTTAACGGTGATCACTATAGTGTTGTCTTGCACGTTACAGCTCACCACTATCTTGCCATCTTGTTTGCCTTTGGCTTCGATGGCATCACAGGCGTTGACGATGACGTTCATAAATACTTGATTGAGCTGCGCTGGGTAACAGCTGAGCTGGGGTTTAGCGGCAAACTCAATGACAAACTCCCCGCTGGCCAAGGTTTTGGTTTTCACTAGGTTAAGGGTAGATTGCAGGCATTGCGTGATCACCACTGTTTTTTGCGCTGAGCTGTCCAACTGGCTGAACGCACGCAAGTCTTCGACAATGGATTTTATCCTTTGCGTGCCGTCTGAGATGGTTTTAAGGTGCTTGTTAAGGGGTTTGAATCGCTCTTTAAAACTGTCTAACACTTTTTCATCAGCATTGTCACCAGCCAATTCAATCAGAAATTGCTCAAAGGCCCTCAAGTCAACTTGCAAGTTATGTACACAGCCATGCACAATGTTGGTGGGGTTATTGATTTCATGGGCAACACCGGCGGTCAGCGTACCCAGCGACGCCATTTTTTCTGACTGGACTAATTGTTCTTGGGTTTCGAGTATCTCGGCGTTTTTCTCTTCAATTTCGCTATAGGCATTGGCATTGTCAAGCGCGATGGCGGTGGTGACAGCCAAGGTGTGGATCATGTCTTGCTGGTGTTCGTTGTAGGCGTTTTTACGAAAGCTTTGTACAGTTAGCACGCCAATGATATGACCACCAACATTGAGCGGCCAATACATCACCGACTGGGCCTGTTTGCCAACTACCGGCACCGGAATAGTCTGCTCGCCAAAATAGCGGGCAAACTCTTTGTCATAATCGCCAATCAGTAACGGTTTTTGATTTTGTATACACCACACTGCCGGACGACCGGGTTCATCCATGCCAACATGAAATTCGGGCAAATGACGGTCTGCTTCTATCACCAGCTTAAAGACAATTTCCTGTTTGTCTTGTTCGTACAAACCAATTGAAAATACGTCTACATCAATCAGTTCTTTTATGCGGCTGTACACCCGGTTTAATAAGGTATCGAGATCTAACGTTGAACTAATGTCAGTGCCGATGTTGCTCAAGGCAGTGAGGGTTTGGTTAGAATGCTCCAACTCGGCGGTTCTTTCGGTGACCTTTCTTTCAAGGTTGCGATTGATGTCAAGCAACCTTAAATGCGTTTCGACCCGGGTCAGTAATTCGTGTTTGGCCACCGGTTTGCTCAGATAATCGTTAGCACCTACAGCAAAACTTTGAACCAAATCGGCGACCTGATTTTTGGCGGTTAAAAAGATCACCGGCAAGTCGTTGACCGCATATTTTTGGCGAATTTGTTTACACACCTCATAACCTGAAATTCTCGGCATCATGATGTCGAGCAACACCAAATCGAAAGGCCCCTGCTCTTTGATCACATCCAGCGCCTGCTGGCCACAGGACGCTTCGACCAGTTGGTAGTTTTTCATCGACAGATGATTGTGCAATACCTGTCGGTTAATCGGTTCATCATCGACCAGCAAAATACGAAAATCTTTACCACTGGTGTCAGTCGGGTTAAGGGCTTCGAACTCTACCGGTACACTGTCAAAGTCGTCAGACAACATATGCAAACGCGACACGGCCTGATTGTCCATTGAGTTGGTTGAACCCTTTTCTTGCGAAATGCCCTCTTGCGTTATCCCCTCTTGCGATAGGGGAATAGTAAAACTAAAAGTACTGCCCACACCCACAGTGGATTGGACTGAAATAGAACCGCCGTGCAGGCCAACCAGTTGCTTACTAACCGCAAGACCAAGGCCAGTCCCCCCAACGTTGCGGGTGGCTTCACCGTGAACCTGTTCAAACGATTCAAAAATGACATTAAATTTGTCTTTGGCAATGCCAATGCCGGTATCAGTGACGCTCACCTTGAACCAGTCGCGCTGTTTGCTGACCGCCACCGTGATAGTGCCTTTATTAGTAAACTTAATGGCGTTGCCTATCAGGTTGTGTAAAATCTGCTGCATCCGGTCTTCGTCTGCTTCAACCGCTGGCAGGTCGGGGGGAATGTTGTTGACCAGTTTGAGTTTTCTGTCACCCACCATTGGCTGCGACAACGACAACACCACATCAGTCAAGGTGTACAGGTCTAGCGGTTTGGTGTGCAATTCGAGCGCGTGGTTTTTGAGCTTTGAAAAATCCAAGATGTCGTTAACTAAATTGGCCAGCCGTTTACCGCTCGATACCACCATCAACAGGTTGTGGTTGGCTTTGGCGGGCAACTCGCCAGCAACGCCGTCGAGCAAAGACTCCGCCAGTCCGATGATGCCATTGAGCGGGGTGCGCAATTCGTGTGAGGTATTGGCCAAAAACTCATCTTTGAGTTTATCCACTTGTTTGAGCTGATTGTTCAGCGCTCGCGCTTGATTAACCTTGTTGCGCTGACCACGGATAAAGGCCTGCACTATCAATAAAATGGCCAGCCCATAAAGCAGCCATGCCCACCAAGCAAACCAAGGTGGCGGCTCGACATGAATGTCTATCGAGGCCCCCTGTTCGTTCCAATAACCATCGGGGTTACCGGCTTTAATCCGCAGGGTATAATGGCCCGAAGGCAGATTGGTGTAAGTAGCCCGGCGGTTGGAGGCATCAGTTTTAATCCAATTTTCGTCTAACCCTTCAAGTTTGTAGGCAAAGCGGTTTTTGTTGGGACTGCGATAATCCATGGCGCTGAATTCAAACGACACCAACGACTGACGATAATCTAGCGTCATGGCTGGTAATTGGTCGATGGCCATTGTCAGGCTGTAATGCGAGTCATCGCCTTCATCAAGGATTGGCACGGGCTCATTAAACAATAAGAATTTGGTGAACTGCACCACGGGTGGTTTGTTATCGTCTCTGATGGTGCCCGGATAAAAACGATTGAAACCATTAACACCGCCAAAAAACAGTTCGCCTTTGCCACTGCGAAAATAAGCGCCGTTGTTAAACTCATTGCTTTGCACCCCATCTGCGGCATCATAATTGGAGAATTGTTCAGTTCTGGGGTTAAATTTTGACAACCCCAGATTAGAGCTTAACCACAGATTGCCCAGCTCATCTTCGAGTACACTGTAAACGGTGTCGTTGGCCAGCCCGTCTTTTTCGCGGTAGCTGGTAAAGTCATCTGTTTGCGCATTGTACTTGTTCAAACCACCGCCATAGGTTGCTACCCACAAATTACCTTGCCTGTCTTGTTCGATGGCCAATACATCCGGATTGCTCAGGCTTTTGGGGTTGGCCTTGTCATGCCTGAAGCGAGTAAATTTGCCGTTGCCCTCAAAACAAGTCAGCCCCGAGGTGGTACCCACCCACATAACGCCTGAAGCGTGTTCAAAG
>JABSOG010000019.1 GCA_013216025.1 Algicola sp.
TCTTGGCACTCAATGCGCCAAAGGTAATGGTTTGGCTACCTGCCAGTATATCAAACTCGCGAAATGCATCCGTTGCAGCAAAATAATTACTGTCTCCGGCCTGAGATGCAGTGATCTGACATCGGCCACGTTGCGTTGAAAGCATAGTGATAACGTTACCACTGATGGTACAAGACAGCAGGTTGCCAGAGGTATAAGTAATAGGCAAAGAAGACGAAATGGTAGCCTCTGCACTAATAATCCCATCACTAAAAAACAGATGAGCTAAAACCGGAAAAGTAATCGTTTGCGCGCCTTTATTGACGGTAAAACTCTGGGTTACAACTGAGGCAGGCTGGAAAAAATTGTTGCCAGGATTAGACGCATCAATTGAACACGTGCCTACACTGACAATCGTGACCTGCCCATTAGTCCCACTGCCGGTTACGGTACATACCGCAGACGTAGTAGACGCGTATAAGGTGGCGCTTGACACCGGAGCTGTAGCGGATATCGAAAAGGTTGCATCGCCGAAGGCTTTGTCACTTAAAGCGCCAAAAGTTATCGATTGCACGATCTTGATAAAGGTAAAGGTTTGTACCACATCTGCTGCCGGTGCGTAGGTAGCATTACCCGCGTCTGATGCAGTAATAGAACAGATGCCCCCGCCAAGAGAATAAACCGTATTTGCAGAAACACTACAAATCGTCGGCGTGGTTGTCGCAAATGTCACCCCACCAGCAGGTGAAGTAGCCACCAACGTCACGTTGCCATCTACAATGTTGACATCCGCAAGCGCACCAAACGTGATGGTTTGTGGCGTTAATGCCAATGCCGACATACTCATCAATAATCCGGATAAAGCAAATAGATACAACGCCCAGATTTTCCCTGTCGCAATCAACTGCAACGCTTTTCGATATAAATACCCTTTCATAAAATTACCTTTCACTACCTTTGTTACGCCGCTTGACCTGCGGATAATATATGCTCTGTCTAATTAAGAAACGCGGTAGCATGAATGATCCCCTCACAACAATTATTTATTTTTTTGTCCTTGTCTTGTTGTTGACAAGGACAAAGGATTGCTTAAGAATTCCTTAATAATGCCGCTGTAAAATACATTGAATTTAATCACATTTAGGGAAAAAATGATGAAAGACAAAGATGGTGGTTCACTAGAGTTGACTGAGCAGCTTTATCAGGAACTCAAAGGCTGCGCCAACCGAATATTGGCCAATCAAAACGCCAACCTTACTCTGCAAACCACCGAAGTGGTTAACGAAGCCTGCATGAGGCTTATCGAGTCAGACAGTAAATTCAATGACAAAGCCCACCTCTATCGCAGCGCAGCCAAAGCGATGCGGCATTTATTGATTGACCACGCCCGGGCCAAAGCGACCGACAAACGCGGCAACAATGCGGTCAAAACCGCGTGGATGGATGACTTGCTCAGTGGTACCGATGAAAATATCGGCCTAATTGTCATTGACCAAACCATTGATGAAATGCAAAGCATCAGCGAACGTTTGGTTAGCATTGTAGAACTGCATTATTTCGCCGGATTCAGCCAGCCAAAAATAGCCGAATTGCTATCGATAGGGCTGGCAACCGTCGAGCGGGAATTAAAATTCGCCCGCTCCTTTCTCAGCCAAAGATTGCAACACCAAGAGTAACCGATATGAGTGCAAGCAATGAAAACGAGACTAATATAAACGGGATAAATCTAATCGCGGTCAAACAGCTTTTTGACCAATGTGTCGACGTTGATCCATCCGAGTGGCCATCACTGTTTGGTCAAAGCCAGTGCAATGAGGTTGAGATAATTCAAGTCGAAGAATTACTGGCGCTGGCTGCCAATGAACAGCAACACTCGCAGCATGAGTCGATTATCAGCCAACAGTTGCAAGACCTCGGCCAAAAAATGATGCCCAACCAAAGGCTCGGTCCTTATCAGATTGAGCATGAAATTGGTCGTGGCGGCATGGGCATTGTGTTTTTGGCCCACCGTGCCGATGGTTTGTACGAGCAAAAAGTGGCGATAAAAATCACCCCCAGTTTTGCCAGTCAGGAAGAATTGCAACGCTTTCACCTAGAGCGGCAAATACTGGCTCAGCTACAACATCCCAATATAGCGATGTTGCTCGATGGTGGCACAACACCCGATAACCGCCCTTTTCTGGTCATGGAATACGTCAATGGCGAACCCATAACGTCATACGCCAATAGCCATAACCTCAATCTGAAACAGCGACTTAAACTATTTTGCGCGGTCTGTGAAGCGGTTAATTTTGCCCATGATTGTTTGATTGTCCATCGTGATTTAAAACCCGAAAATGTGTTGGTCACCGACGAAGGCAAGGTCAAGCTGCTAGATTTTGGCGTCAGCAAAATGCTCCAATCCGAGCAACTGTCCGGCAATACGACGATGCAGCAAGGATTAACACTGGCCTATGCCAGCCCTGAACAGGTAAAAGGCGAAAGAAGCACAACCGCAACAGATATTTATGGACTGGGTGCCTTATTGTACGAACTGCTGTGCGCCACAGTCCCGCATCCGGTTAAAACCAATAGCCCCGAGCAGGCCATTCAAAATATCTGCCTGAAAGAGCCACTTCATCCCAGTCAAGTAGTCGGTAAAACAGCACAACCACTTCACTATAAAGCGCTTAAAGGGGATCTTGACAACATTGTTGCCCAAGCTTTGCGTAAAGAGCCGGTGTTACGTTATGCCAGTGCCATAGACTTGCAAGCTGATATTCAGCGCTACCTCAAAGGTCAGGCGGTATTGGCAACACCTCGTGGACACTGGTACCGGCTGACAAAGTTTGTCAAACGCCATCCAATCTCTACCGCGCTTGCAGGGGCTTTGGTGATGGCCCTGAACGCCGGTTTGATTATCAGTTTAAACCTCAACCAGCAACTCGTAGCAGAGCGAGACCAATTGCAAAAAACCCAGATCAAACTAGAGCAGCAAGTGGTCACGGCCGATCAGGTCATTGACATGTTAACTGACATGTTCCGGGCCGCATCGCCCAATAAAGCGCAAGGCAAAGTATTGACGGTTGATGATCTGGTCAATACCGCATTGGCGCAAATCCAAACATCTTTGCAAGACCAACCCGAAGTAAAATCGAGGTTATTAACTGTCTTGTCAGACGTTCATTATTATGTCGGCAAAGATCAAAAAGCCGTTGAATTGTTAGAACAGGCGTTAACCTTAAAAAAACAAATCAAGGGCGCCTTAACCGCAGTAGAGTTGGGTGATTTGGGCAATAGATACCGCATGGCCGGGCAATATGACAATGCTGAAAAATACTTGCAGCAAAGCATGACCTTGCTTGAGCAAACCCGTGAAACCAGCGTGCTCGACAAGATAAAAATCTACAGCTATTTGGGGCTTTATTACAATGAGCGCAGCGACTTTGAACAAGCGCTACGTTTTTTCACCCTGCAACACCAACACTGGACCGAACAACCTAACGAAGAAATAGACCCGGGTGCAACCGGCGTGCGATATAATTTGGCCAATTCTTACAGACAGTTGCAGCAACAACAAAAGGCACTGGAAATAATGACATCTGTGCTGGCAGACAGACAGCGATTGTATGGTAAAACCCATCCCAAGATAGTCGAAACACTGTCATGGCTGGCCGGTGCCTATATGGAAAATAATCAAATGGATTACGCCCTTGAGGCCAGCAGCCATTCCTATCAACTGGCCCAAAAACTATTTGAACCAAACATGAACCGCTATTTCGAATCGGTGATCACCCATGCCGAGGTCTTGATGGCCATTGGCGAATATCAGCAGGCCGTAGCACTATTTGCTGCTGAAATAACCCCGGCAGTCACCAACAAACGGGCAAAGGCTTATTACGACGCCTTTTTGAGCACCGCACTATTAAATTTGGGTGACTATCAACAAGGCGTGGTTCATGCCCGCCAAGGCTTTGACATTTTAAACCCAATCTATAAAGACAGTATTGCTTTTATGTATGAGGTACAATCGTCTTATGGGTTACTTGCGATACTCAGTGATACCGACATAAAACAAGGCACTGCGATGTTACAGACATTGTATGCCGGTTGTGTGAAACAATGGGGCGAGCAAAGCCAACGAGCGGGCTTGATTATGCACTACTTGGGTATCAGTGAATTGCACAAAGGTGAGTTTACTCAGGCCCAAGCGTATTTTGACAAAGCAGCGAAAACTTTTGATCAGGTCTATGATGCCAATCACAAACAACGCGGTGCATTGGCACAGTCATATGGCGAACTATATATGGCCCAGCGCCAGTGGAGTGAGGCATTACCCTGGTTGCAAAAAAGCCTGACCATTTTCGGAAAAAGTCAGGCTCCGGGCACACTGCCCATCACTCTGGTTAATGCTATGCAAGCCGAAGCGTTATGGCATATGGGTGATAAACGCCAGGCCAGTGTGCTGCTCAAGCGCCATGGAGACACCATCATCAATCAAGTGACTACCGAGTCTGTTTACCATCAATATACTATCGGCCTGCAACAACTGATCTCAACAAATGACAACCGATGACAACCGATGACAATCGATGACAATAGCCATTAAACAGTAGACGTTAGCTGAAAAATGCGGTGATTTTCGACCATACTACCCTTCTTTGTCGCTTTGCGTCGACGGCACACTTGGGTTAGGTATTACCCATGTGTAACGTGATATCCACTCATACACTTCCTGTACAAATGAAGGCTGTTCTATATCAGTTGGAGTTGCCTGACTCGCTGTTGACATCATCAGTAAGAGCGTTGAAAAACCGATTTTTCCTAGATACTTCTTGTTCATAATACTATCTTCCTCTGTTTATTTGGTTGACAACCCCCTACGAACCTATCGTGTAGACTCGCATTTGGTCGGGCGGTATTATAACAGAGCGCTAATTGATTACAATTAAGCCTATCGGTAAGCGCGAACGGGTTTAAATCATACCGATTTTTCTCGAAGAGGTTTCGGGGCCCTTGCTGACTCTCTTCTTAACTTATCTTAGGATTGTGATTTAATTGTCTTAAGCATTTTTATGACATTTTTTGCATTGGCGTAGTCAGGGTTTACCTCAAGCGCTTTTTGATAATATTTAACGGCCTGTTCAATGTTGCCTAAAGATCCATAAGTTTCTGCCAAACTGTCCCAGGCATTGGCATTTTTTGGATAGAGAACCGTGTTTAACCTGAATATTTCTAATGCTTGTGACTTTTCATTTTGGTTAATGAGTAGATAACCCCAATCATTAATATCGTTTATGCCAAAGTTAAGTTTTTGGCTTTGCTGTAAATCAATGGCGACTTCTATGGCATTTTCATAACCTTTGGTTTTAAGTGCCAAAAATAGAGATTTTATTGCTGGCGGTAAACCAAAGCCATTTTCGGCTTTCATATCAGCGATATAGAAACCTGCAATTTCATTCATGAAGGTTTTAGGATCAGAGCCTATCAAGTTACCTAGCAACACAATTGACAAGTTATCTTTTGGGTAGATAAGCAGTGCTGAATTCGCGTTTCCACCAATAAGCACTGACGGATGCTCATTGCGGCCAATGACCTCCCAACCTAATGCATAACCTTGACGGTCATTGCGGCCTACCATTTTGCCGTTGTTTAGCTTGCCAGGAGACCACAAGGTTTCAAGACTAGAGTTTTTTTCAAACAAGTCACCTTTTTGCAAAGCAATTGAATAACCAGCAAGCTCAGTGGCAGTGGAATTCATACCGCCTGCTGCGCGCATAATTCGGGGAAGTCCTTCACTGAAAGTCGATAGTTTTTTACTTTTGTAATACATGTAATTGGTGCTCTGGTGAGGTATTACGTATTTTTGTCCAGCAAATCCAGCTGCCTCAGTTTTTGGCATTTTCGCTTTTTGCAGTTGGTTTTGTGCAATAAATGCCTCAAATGGCTGCCCGCTGACCTTGTCGATAATTTTACCCAGTAAAGTGTAATTTGTTTGAACATAACTCCATTTTGTATTCGCTGGGGACTCTAAAGGTTGTTTTTGTACTAATTCCCATGACGCATCAGGCCCTTTAGGACTGATTAAGTTAACAATGTAACCACTAAATAGTCGAGGCAACCCCGAAGTATGTGTTAATAATTGTCTTACTGTGACCTTTTGCCATTGCTCGGGTAAATCAGGCAAGTAACTTGATATTTGTCCCGATAAATCAATCTTTCCTTGCTCAACTAATTGCATGATGGCAACACCAATAAATCCTTTAGTCATAGATGCAATAGGAAAAACGGTGCCTTTATGAACAGCAACTGAGTGCTGAAGATTAGAAACACCATAGCTGGCTGTTTTGATTATTTCATTATTGCGAACCACGGCCAATTGCATTCCCGGGATTTTTTTCTGTGCCATTGTGGCTTGAATAAAGTCATCAATTTCATCTGCATGAGCCGTGTTACACACTAGGGCGATAGCGGGAATAATGGCGAGTAAACTTAACTTTATTAATTTTTGGCTGTTACTGTGGATCATTTTATTCATGCTATAAACCTCTAAACTATTGGTATGACAATGGATTTGGTAATCGATCGAAATAATAATTTATGCACGAATGGCATTCGACCGATTAAAAGTCGAACATCAATGAAAATGATTGTTTTAGGGCAAAAGAAGGATAAAAAAGCCGAACAGAAAAGTCGAACATTGTTAATTTTAGTGGGCTTTAGAGCGGTTAAGCGAATTGAATAAGTTTATACATTATTTTTTCGATATTGAGACGGCGTGACCTGCTTATGCTTTTTAAAGGCCGTATTAAAAGATGACTTAGAGTTAAATCCTGCGTCATAAAGTATTTCCATGACGGTTTTCTTTTGATTATTTTTATCACTCAACATCTCGGCGGCAAAATTTATTCGATAGGTATTCACAAAATCAAAAAAGTGTTGTCCTATTTTTCTATTGATCAGAATTGAAAGTTCATTGCCAGGGACTTCAATTTGTTTTGCTAATGACTCTACGCTCAAAGAAGGGTTCAAAAAAGGCTTGTTTAGTCGCATATAATTTTCTAATTTTGCAATAAGGTCATCGTGAGTTGTTGTAGCATTGTCTTTTTGGTTATTTGCGAGTTCTTCAACGCTTGGCTTATCTGCAAGCACTTCAATTTTTGAATTTACACCAACAAATAACTGAGGGTGATTAAGTGCCTGCCAAAGTATCCAACATATACTTAAAAATGCGCAAAACATCATAACCAATGTCAGGATTTCTACGGTATTGTTGTCTGCAGAGAATTTATAAAGTGTTCGAGCCAAAGCAAAAATATAGATTAAGCTGAATAAAAATAGAAACTGGGTTAACCAACGATTGGTTAAATGATGCTCATCAGAGTAGTTTTCAATGATAATTTTCCTTTGTCTATTCAAAATCTTAAACATAGCCACTATATACATACCGACTTGAATATAAACAAGAGACAGGATGAATATGGTTTCAGGCATAGCATTAAAGTTGTCATAAAAAACTTGTTTTCCCTCGGTGCCAACACTAAAAAATCGAGGTACTAATGCTAAACAGGCAAATACAAACGGCAGACAATGAAGGTAATGTTTACGTTTTAATTTAAAATCGTTATACACAACCGCATTAACATAACCATATAAAAAAGGTGCAGTGAACAGAGCGATGTTAGATCGCACCATGTTTAAATTAGGATGTGCTGAGTAAAAATCTGGAAACAAAAAATTACTTATATCAAGCGCTAATACGATCAAATAACTGGCAAGGAGTTTATTGCTTAATATATTTCCTTTATCTGTATTCAAAAGGAAAGCGGCGACTAATAGATGTAAAAAAAAGATAAGCAGAACAATATTTTCAAGCATTAATGAGTTTCCGGTGAAGCATTCAAGGTGTTCATCTATCAATAGGCTTAAGTATACAATAATTGAATCAAATCAAAAACAACGCGCTTATTTTCTGCCATAACGGGGATTTTTCAAAAACCGGAGAATCGATCAATATCGCACTGATATTGTCTTTTCCACCCGCTGCATTAGCCATCTCGACCATGTTTTGCAGTGACCAGCCAAAATAAGTGGTTGTTTTTGTTAAATAAGACTACTTTATTACAACCCTAACTCGTAGAGCGCCTGATGAAAGCAGCCATTTCAAATTATTGTATTCAGCCATTTTTGCTGCTTGGATTGTTATTTTCTTTGGACCTGCATGGGGCAACATACCAGTTAACCCCTCAGGCTGAGGGCGCCGACATCTCCAGCTATGTCAGCTATGTTTATTCTCCTGCCGCCGGTCCGGCAGAGTTAATGGCCAAGCAACCTGAATTTAACCCTGTGTCGAGTGTAAGGGCAACCTTACTGCCGGCAAAAATATGGTATCAATTGACATTATCCAACACTGGCGATCAGGCCGTAGATCGCTATCTTTTGACTCACTTTCCCAATATGCCGTTATTGAGGGCTTACGCCCAAAATGAACAAAACCAGTGGCGACAGATTTATGACAATTCAGGCTCATTTAACAATCGGCCCCTTAAACACCCGCTCGAAACCATTCCAATAACAATCCCACCTCAGACCCAGCAAACAATTTTAATCGAATACTATGGTCTGTCCAACGTACAGCTGTTTTTCGAACTGTACGATGAGCAACATATTGTCGAGCAAAAACTATGGCACATCATCGTCAATGCGGTATTGATCATCATCATGATTGCCATTGCATTGTTCAGTCTGTTGCAATACTTTTTTACCCCGAATACCCGACTTTTGTCTTATGCCCTGCTGGCTGTGGCCAGTGCTTTGTTTACCAGTGAAGCGTCGGGATTTAACTTTCAATTGTTGTGGCCAGACAAACCCGCATTAAACGAATACGCGCCACTGTTTTTGTCCACTTTTTTATTTTACGCTTATTTGACGTTTACCATGAAATTGTTCGACCTGCGTAAACGTTCGACGTTGATATATAAAATCTACCAATATCTTCGAATAACCTTGTTAGCGCTGTTGGTCTGCAACGTTTTTGTCAATACCCTGCATGTGATGATTGCTTTGGTGGTTGTTTTTTCCCCTCTGCCCATTATCACCGGCCTGTGGGCGATAAAACACAAACTGTGGGCAGCCCGATTTTTTTTGGTTGGCGCGGTGTTGAATATCGTTTTATCGCAACTGATCTTTATGCTCGGCAGCATGGGGATATTATTTACCCGCAAAATCCATATCATCACATTCTCTAAAGCCGGGCTTGCCATTGAATTGTTGTTGTTTGCTGTTGCACTGATTTATCAAGGCAGGCTGATCACCAATAAACTAGAACATTCGCAGCGACAACGTATTGTAGAAACACAATCGCTGCTAAAGATTGAACAGGAAAAAAACGACATCATGCATGCTTCCCAACAGAAGTTGTTAAGTCTGTCGATGATCGCCCATGACCTGTTGCAACCGCTTTCAAGTATCCGATTTGCATTGGCCGCCATTGACGAAGACAAAAGCGCAGAAGCCAAAAAAGTGATCGCCAGTACAGTCAAATTCTCTGATGACTTGATGCGCACCATTATTAGCGATCTCAGGGCACAATACCGCGCTTCAGAGCGCGATATGACGGTAACGGTTAGCCAATTGCTCACTCAAATCACCGCAACCACGGCATTGCAGGCAAAACACCACCAAATTACGGTTCGTCATTATGGCTCACCAAGAAACATTCAGGTTTTGCCGATTGTGACGCATCGTATTCTGGTGAATTTGATAGAAAACGCGATGCGTTATGCAAAGGGGCGAGATATTTTGGTCGGCCAACGATTAACCGGCAGCGGCATTAAATTGTGTGTATATGATTGCGGAAACGGCATACCACAAAGTGTGCTGACGCAATTAGAGCGACCCTTTAAGAAACTCGATGTTTTTGATGAAAACTCGCAGGGCTTTGGACTGGGATTGTATATTGTCAAATCACTTTGCGATCAGGCCAATTACACATTTTCGGTGAGCAGCACATTGAACAAAGGCAGCTGCTTTGCTATTGAGGTGCCTTTATCTCAATGATCAAACGCTTCAAACGCTTCAAACAAACTCAAGCGGTGTGCCGCATTAACCAATTGCACCGAATTATTAACATTCATCTTTCTCATAATGTTTTCTCGATGTTTATCAACTGTCTTCGGCGCCAGGTTCAATTGCTGCGCAATGGTCACTTTTTCCAAACCCGAGCAAATCAAATGCAGCACCTGAAACTCTCTTTTGGTCAGCTCAAAACAGTCTTCCATCACCATTTGACGAACCTCATTGGTGATCACAACCTGACCTGACAAAACCTCTCTTAATCCATTAAGCAACACATCACTGGTGCAGCCCTTGAGAAAAACCCCATCAGCGCTTGAGCCAATCAACTTTTTCATCAGCACACCTGATGTCGCCGCGGTCAACACCACCACTTTGATTTTGGGATAACGCTTTTTAATAAAGTTGATACTGGCCGACGAGCTGCCTCCAGGCATGTGATAATCCATGATCACCAAATCTGGCTGGGCCTGTTGCACCGCCTCAATCAAGGCGCCGTTGTCATGGGCCTGACTGGTCACCTCGAAATCTGATTGTGTTTTTAACAACAACTTTAAACCTTCCAGAAAGATGTTGTGGTCATCGGCGATAACGATTTTTATTTTGCTCATTAAACGGTGTCCTTGTTTTCCATTTTTTCCTGAAGCACTCATAACACAGCGTGCCCAAGCACCTAGTCAGGTCATTTTAACCCATTTCAATCGTTCATTACCCTCCCTGATCGGTTGTCTTTGCCAAAGTGTCAGTGAAACCTGAAAAAACTACGGTATTTGCCTTATATAGAGCGCGCAAAAATTGCCCTAAAATGGTCGCTCTTTGACATTCATCAAACACGGAGCACGCCAATGAATTTACAGTCAATTATCACTTATCAGAAAATAATAAAAAATCGTTTCATATCCAAAATTCTGGTGTGGTCAGGCTTGCAAGCACCCGGCTTCGCTGGTTCCTCATTCGCCAAACAATGGGCACACAGTAATAAAGAAAAACAAGGCGTAAGCGCGGTGAATAAACCTGCTGAACAACGCCCTCAAGATCCATTGGACACTTCAAAGGCTGAATGTTAAATCAATAACCACCATGGATGATAGGAATAGTGGCTATAGACCAAATCCATTGCTCATTTCAACCGTTTTTTCACCGGCTTTTATTAAATAACGGTTTTCCAAGACAAAACCCACAAAAAAAAATCGATTAATCCTCTGTAAGATGGGCGCAGGTACTATTTAAGACGCCTTTCTCACTTAAACAGATCCCCACCCAAGATAACCTCCTCTTTCGCAGTTATATTGCTATAATTCTCTTTTACTTGATTAAACAGGTAAGAAGCATTAAAACAGCTGGAGAATTATAGCGCTAATTTTAGTCTTTTGGGTCACACGGTTAATGATCAAAAAAAGCATCTCAAAAATCTCAGATACACTGGACATTGACTGTTTTGGCGTTTATTCTCCCCTCATTAAGTTCCCCAGCGGAACTAATTAAAGTCGCTATCAGTCATGAACAATCCATTTTGCTGGAAACGTGATCAGATGCCTCTGCAAAATGACTATTAACAGGAACCAATAATGAATCCTCGTACCATCACCCGATATACCGCATTAATGTGTGCTGTTTTACTGACGGCTGCTTGCTCAAAAGCGCCCGAACAAAACACACCCGAAGCACAAGATGCCAGTAGTGAAAAAACCCAAGCCATCGTGTTACTCAGAGGCTTGCCAACGCTCAACACCAAACACAGTGTCGCCATCGTGGAACTTGATCCAGAATCAGACAAATTCGGCGAGATCTTGCAAGATTTTGAATTTGGCGAAATGAAATTTCCCCTGCATCACCTTTATTACAGCCCTACCGGCCGATTGTATGCAACAGGGCTTGATACGTCATGTAGCTTGGCCGAGATCAAGTTGGTACGAGATGTAAAAGGTGCCCCGCAAATAAAAAGTTACGAATGTTTGGATACCGGCGGTCAGGTTGTTGGTGAAGATATTATGTGGCACACCTCTAACGGCAAAGAATATATGTTCGTGACCTTTATGGGCGGCGGCGGTTTAGATCAAACTGACGGCGGCTCCGTCGGTGTGTTTGATCCACAAACCAATAAGGTAGTTAAAATCATCTCGGCAAGAAAGAGCAAAGTCGCCCCGGGCGAACCCTATATTATGTACCCTCACGGCATATCCGCCTATAAAGACAGAATGGTGATAGCTTCAACGGTTCACCCTCAACTGACAGCTGTTGGCAATACCATCACTATCATTGACTTAAATACCTTATCGCCGATTCAAACCATTGTCGTTGAAGACGCCAAACCGGTTGGATATCCTTCTTCTCCGGTTGAAGTTTTATTTATACGGCCCAGCATTGTCAAAGATGTGCCACCGGGTGTATTGGTTAACACCATGTTTGGTTTTGAAACCTGGAATGTGCCCTTCAACGAAGCAGACAAAACCTTTGGCAAACCCGAAAAACTGTATAACGGTGCAGACGAAGGTACCGGCGTGCCACTGGAATTTTATGGCACCGAAACTGAATTGTTCATCAGTCACGCTATCCCTGGCGTAGTCAAAAGATACCATTTGAATAAACTGCCAAAGCTGGTTTCATCAGGGCCGGATATTAAAGCTGAATTGGGCGCACATCACATGATTTTTTATCCTTCATCTACAGGTCAAAAGTTGATTGCGGTGCAAAACAACCTGCTTAATCTGGGCCAAAAGGACGACAACGATCCCACCGATATCGATTTTATCGCCAAGCTTAACGACCACTCTGTGACGGTTCACGACTTGGCCACCGGTGAACGATTGAAAACCATTAACTTCAAAGAAAAATACAACAAAGGCATCGAAAATATCGAAGCACTGTTTGGTGCTGGTTATGTTCATCACCATTAACGGATAACCGCTCGATGAGAGTCAACAATACCGGATACTTGTTGTCGGCTGTGATTGTTATTGTGCTATTGGGCGGCTGCTTTTTTGCCGAACAAAAAGTCAAAACAACACCGCTGACAGGGTTTTCGGCCCCTTTTGTTTTTGGCCAATTTACCACACCACAAGACAATCCATTAACCAACGAAGCTGTCGCCCTCGGGCGACGGTTATTTTACGATGTGCGTTTGTCTGGCAGTAACAAACTCGCCTGCTCACACTGTCACCAGCAAAAGCTGGCCTTTACCGATGGCAACAAAGGGTCGATGGGGGCCTCAGGCAAACCACTGGCGTTTAATGCCATGAGTCTGGTCAACCTGATGTGGGGGCCACGGCATTTCTTTTGGGATGGGCGGTCCAAGTCGTTGGAAGAACAAGCCTTGATGCCCATTGAACATGTCGATGAGATGGATCAAGATCTCGACGAACTGATTGACGAGCTAAAAGCAGTCGAAAGCTATCAAACGTTGTTCGCCAAGGCCTATGGTGAGATAAACAAGCAAAACATCGCCAAAGCACTGGCCACCTTTCAACGGACTTTGGTTTCTGCCAATTCTAAATATGACCAGTATTTGGCTGGCACAGCAACACTGACAGATATTGAGGAGCAGGGCAGAAAACTGTTTGTCGCCCATCCAGATGTGAAAGCCAGTTTGCGTGGGGGTAATTGTATTGATTGCCATAGCCAGTTTTTAACCGGTGGATTTAATACCCTATACGATGGTTTCACCAACAATGGATTAGATACTGAAGACCAATTATTGCCGGGGCTTCAAGCTGTTACCGGCAAACCAGAACATAAAGGCCTGTTTAAGGTGCCAACGCTGAGAAACATCGCTTTGACAGCGCCTTATATGCACGATGGTCGCTTTGATACATTAGAACAGGTTATGGATCACTATAACGAGGGCATCAAAACCAGTTCAACCTTAAGCCCGCTGATTGTCGAGGCCAATAATATCGTCGATGGCGTAAGAGTAAAACCTAGCCTCAATTTAACCGAACCAGAGAAAAAGGCGATTATTGCTTTTTTGCACACCTTGACAGACCACCAATTTATCACCAATAAAGCCTTTTCAGACCCTTTTTTGGAGGAACAAAAACAATGAACGTCAAACAACGTTTACCGCTGATGGCGTTAATCACCGTGGTCATTTTAGTCATGGGCATTTATGGCCTGAATTGGTATAAGCAAAATGCCATCAAGACGTTAACCGTCAATTTTACTGCGGTTGTGGGCGACCAACCGCTGGTCTTTAATCAACTCAACTATCAAAATCCGGGCGGCCCCGGATTATTTAAAGTCAGGGATTTTCAGTTTTATATCAGCAATATCAAGCTAATCAGTGCCGATGGCGAATATGTTGAGCCAGACAGTTATCACCTAGCACGCTTTGATAACGACACCACCAGTTATGCCATTAGCCTGGATAATATCCCCAACCGGGATTATCAAACGATTGAATTTTCGATTGGTGTTGATGACACAGCCAACGGAACCCTAACCTCAAAAGGAGATTTGGATCCCAATAGCCGTATGGCCTGGAGCTGGGACGTTGGTTACAAATTCGTTCTTTTTGAAGGGGGGTTGGCGCACGACAACACCTTATATCCCTTGGTATATCACGTTGGATTCGATGAAAACTACCGAACCATTGTCAACGATTTGCCACACGCCGTATTCGAAAATCCCCAAGCAAGCGTTCAATTCAAAGTGGATATCATGAAGCTGTTTAACGGCAAAGCCGATCTCAACATGGTCGAGTTGCCTAGCATCAAATTTGACAAAGAAGATACGCGGTTTTTAGCGGATAATTATCAGCATATGCTCATAGGGGTCACCGACAGATAATAGAGGTGTCAGAGCCGCATGGCACTGACTTAAGAATAAAGTAACTGTAATTCATCTCTGACCTATTATTGATTCTTTAAGAACGTTTGGGCAATATCAAAGGACACATCCCAAAGGTCGCCGAAGTTCATGATGCTGCCGTTTATGAGCACAGATACCGCTAAGTGAGACTCGGGAAACATAATCAACAAAGAAGTGCTACCAGCCGCCGTACCACCATGATGGACATAATGAACCTTTTCATTGCCATCTATTGACTTGGTCGAATGACGCCAACCCAGTGCATATTGCTGGGGATTAACATCTCCATTATTGAGCTTTTGCGGTTCAAACAACAAGGCTAGGGTATCGGCTTGAAGATAGTTACCGCTTAATAATTGGTTCGCCATCTTGACCAAATCACTTGGCGTCGACAGGAAACCACCGCCAGCCCATTTATTGGAATTGTTTACCGTATACGCCAGTTGATAATGGCCATAACCGGTGTTATAGAAACTCGCTTGGTAAGGTATTGTTGCTTTGGCATGATCTGCGGCAGTCTCAGACATCCCTAGGGGTTCAAACACCTGGTTTTGCATTAACTGTAGAAAAGGCTTATCGGCAACCTGCTCCATAACAGCACTGAGTAAAGTGTAGTTATAACTACTGTAGGCAAAATTTTCGCCCGGTTGAAAAAGCAGCGGATCATGAATGAATGTTTCGATAGCCTCAGACACCGATGTATATTCATCATTGTTATAGTATTCATCACTTGGCAAACATAAACAGTGACCGTAGCTTCTGATCCCCGATTGATGACTGGCCAACTGTCGAACGGTTATTTGACGCAACGCTTTGGGCAAATTCGGCAGGTATTTGCCAATAGCATCATCCAATTGCAGCTGTTTGCTTTGTAACAGTTGCCCAAGCGCCAATGAAGTGAGCGCCTTGGATGTACTGCCAATACGGAACTGTGTATTGATGGCGATGGTTTTTTGCTTGTCAATATCAGCATAACCATAACCCGCAGCCCAAACCGTTTCACCTTGAATACCCACTGCAATGGATATTCCGGGCACTCCCAATGAGACCCGGCCCTTGCGCAAAATTTGCTTTGCCTGTCCTATGGCTTGATGATGATGAGACTGATAGACGCGGCTTTGGCCTAATTCATGATCGATCTCAGGCAAAGGTTGCCAGTTCAAAGCCTGAAACTCGGGTTCGTACAATTTGAAGTAGAGTGTCCCGAGCATTGTCAGAATAATTGCAATGACAGTAATGTTCTTGAGCCATTTGTTTTGCATAAGCCTTCCTATAGTGAAAAAGATTTTGATATTATAAAGCGTGTTGTTTTTGCTAGGGTCTGTTGACCTTTGGAGTTGAAACTAACGTCAAAGTGGCAAGATGGCATGAAGTTCAGGTGAAATTGGTGTGAAAGTTCAAATTAACCCTTAAAAACAATAACTTAAATCAACCTTAAATTTTAGAATGAACAATAATTAATGAAACACAATGGTAATACATCACTACTTGTTGGTCAGTGGTTGGTGCTTCCCGAACAAAACAGCATTATCAAAGACCAACAAAAAAAATCCATAGAACCTCAATGTATGGCGTTGTTGATATATCTTTGTGATCGACCCGGACAAGTGATCAGCCGGAACGAATTACTCGATGCGCTGTGGCAAGGTATTGTTGTCAATGAAAATACACTCACCAAAACCGTTGCCATGTTACGCCAAGCGCTGGGCGATGACGTCAAGCAGCCCCGATACATAGCAACGCGCTTAAAGAAAGGTTATCAATTGATTGCCAAAGTAGCGGTTGGGGAGCCACCAACTGTTCAAGACGAAACCACAACACTTATCCAAAGCACATCTCATGCAACCCTCTACAATGCCACTCTCTCGTTTGTCAAGAAGCGCACTTTATATGGGCTGTTGATTTTGGCCGTCATTGTTTTCGTTTTCTGGCAGGCCTTACCATCCGATAATAGCAATGCCACCTATAACAAGTTTATCCCGGTAACCGCTGGACTTGGCATTGAGCGAGATCCGAATTTTTCACCGGATGGCCAGCTGCTGATTTACGCCGAACGCAAAGATGAAAATGCAGATTTTGATTTGATGATCTACTCGGTTAAAGACAAGAGCCATCATAAAGCAAGCCACTTTACAGGTGATGAATTAGCACCAGCCTGGTCACCCGATGGCAGCAAAATTGCTTACTTTCTTAAAAATAACGGGCACTGCAGTTTATACGTGACTGACTTTAATGGGATCACGGCGACAACCCTTAAACCCGGCAAAAAAGTGGCCGATTGCGGCTACAACAATGAAGGACAAATCGCTTGGTCAGGCAATGACTCAATTGTTTATTCTGATCGCAACATCAACACCATGGGTGAACACAAACTTTATCAACTGCAACTGGGCTCACAATACCGCAAACGAATCACAGACCACTACCCACTCTCATTTGCCTTGTCTAAAAACAAACGCCACATGGCATTGTTGGTACGCGCCAATAGTCAATTTGAACTGGATATACACCGTTTCTCTTTTGCCACAAAAAGTGCCGAACCTTGGCTTTTGGGGCTCCCGGCTATGACTGAATTTGCCTGGTTCAGCGATAGTGAACGTTTGCTGGTTAGCGACATCTATCATGGCAAGCTGTCGATTATCGGTAGTGACACAAAACAGCAGTTGCTTTATCAATCAAACAGTATGTTCAGCCAACCTGTTGTGAGTCCCGACAACAGCTTGATCGCACTCGTGCAATCATCAGTAAAATCGAACATTTATGAACTCGCCAACCCTTTGGTTCAGTCATCGCACCAGTTAAAGCTCACCCCTGACAATGACGATATACAAAAAAGTAAACCACTGGTCGAATCAAGTTATTTTGACTATTTACATCAATATTCACACCGTTCAGATACGGCGGCATTTCTTTCTAACCGCAATGGCGAACATCAACTGTGGCTTTCAACCAAGGGTGTCGAGCGAGCGGTGGATATTCGAATGGCTGATCACAGTGAGATATTGGATTTTCATTGGTCACAGGATGACACTCGAATATTACTGTTCATGAACAATGGTAAAATGCTACTTTATTCGGTCACACAAGATACAGTGAGTGAACTTGAAGTGGGTAACGAGCCTGTTTATTATCCTGTTTGGGACAATAAAGGCGATGCGGTTTTATATTCTAAAATGACCGACATAGGTCCGAAGTTATGGCGGTTGGACTTGGCCAGCAAGATTCGACAACCGATAAAGAAAACCCATGCGGTTAGCATTGTGGCTAGCCCAGATGAACGGTTTTTCTATCTGCTCAAAACAACACCCGGCCTGTGGCAAAAAGACCGCCAAAGTGGCAAAGAAACGTTGATCGTAAAAAATGTCGATATTTCGGCTTGGGGTAGCATGGTGGTATTCAATGATGGCATTTATTGGCGAGAAGATTCAGCTACGGGTTATGATATCCGCCACTATGAGCTAAACACCAAGAAAACCTCAACATTATTATCGATTCCCCAAGCCACAATGTTCAACATGCGGTATTTTGATGTCTCGCCCAGACAAGAAAACATCAGTTTCTACCAAATGAGCGACTATCAAAGCGATTTGGTATTCCTTGGTCAATAAAGTATGCCTATTAAAGGTCATTCAACCTATTCAAGCGTCCCGAACAACCAATGGTTATGGGAAATTATGAGTTTCGAATCGATATTCTTTACATGGATAAATGAATCGCTCAGCAAAGGGTTGCCTACTGGCGTAGTGGGATTTAGTTTCAACCTATATGAAACCAACACTAACTTTGCTATAGAACTGGTTGGTACGTCTAAATATAATGCAGCCGATCCTGATTGGGCATGTGAAGAAATATTTGCACCTTTGCAAAGGCAACTGGATATTCCTGCCCTTTACGCTGATGATCATTGGCAACCATGCCTTGAAAAAATGAAGCTTCTGGCGGTCAAGTTTATTAACTCCAATGAGCCGTCAGTTTTTGCGGATTTTCCAGTTGGATATTTATTATGGAGCACATTCTCAATTGGGCTGGGCGTTGCGGCCATAGTCTATTTTTTTGTAGTTCAATTTTATTTCTTTAAATCCTTCGGCAAACATATCAACGACTTCGGATTTTATTGCACTACGGGTACAATTAAGGTCCCTTACCTTTAATGCCAGCCTACCTACCTCTTGCAAAGACAGCTTAGCGCCGCTACGGATCCCGCCTTCGATATCCCATATTTGACCGTTAATATGGTATAACCGCTCAATAAAAGGTTTTATTTTGTCTGAACTTTGCTGGTAATCCGCATGGTTTAGCGCATTTTCATAGGCAGTCAGCTCAGCCGAAACGTCTTCATCAGTTCGTTCGGTCTTTAACTTGGTAATGGTGTATCTGTCAATCACCTCTGACAGTGGCATTTTCATATCAAAAATTCCTTAATGTTCGCCTGCACATCATAAATGATTCAAGTAAAATGATCTAAATTAATCCTCCATTTGCATCAAACATCACTACATTTTGTGCCAAAATCAGCTATTATTGGATACCAACAAAACACTGAAGAGAGTCCTCTAATGTGGTTGATTGAAGAAAAAACCTTTATAGACAGTGAGCATGTGACAGCTGCGCTAAAAATATTACCAGCAGCACAAAAGAATCGCACATTAACACTGATTGTAGGTAACGGGCCTTCACGCTCAGCCGCATGGTTTCATGGCAAAAATAACGACTTCAAAATAGAAACTCCATTGGATTGGTCGACAGTAATTACATCGGCAGCTGAAACAGTAAATATTGAACAAAAATTGATTAAAGGTAACAGCAACAACCTACTTGCCCTAGCACAAAGTGTGAAGTTGGCAGATCAAGCGAAAACATTATTGGACCCGTTGGAAGCCGCTTTTAAGAACAAGCTAGACGTCACTCATATTGAGCAAATGTTGGTATATTTAGCGCCCCGAGACATCGTCACCACCAACTATGATTTTCAGCTGGAGCGTGCTTTTTTTGAAAAAAACATGAAAAAACAAGTGAAAGTCCTAGTGCGTCATGGTGAAGGTCGATCTCAAAACGACAACGAAATCTGGATCCATAAAATGCATGGCTCCTTCTCCCCTGAACCTGAATTGATGGACAGATATCGTTTTGCCCCACCCTACGCCCCAGATTCAGCCAACAATTCCATCGTCATCACCGAAAGTCACTATGATGAATGTTTCAGTCAAATTGCAGCAATGGATGAAAAAAAAGCCTCGTTAATGTCGGCACTAAGTCAAACCTGCCTGATTGTCGGCAAAAGTTTGGACACTCAGGACCTATCTTTTTTATTGGCCCTACGTAAAACCAAAAATAACCGACCTAATGCATTTGCTTTGTTCACTGAGCAACCCAGCTTAACCGAACAATTAACCTTAAAAAATCTGGACATAAAACCTCTGGTCATCAATATGCCAAGACATGCTGAAGACGGGCACTATTATGTTGCGACGGTGGCGGCATTGGCAAAATTATTCAGTGATTTACCACCCCTACAAAAATCCTTTAAAGCCGTAAAAAAACACTCAAGTATCGACTTTGATTCATTAGTTCAAGGACCGACCGCAATTGCCATTGGGCTGGTGTCACACAACATCATCGGCCGGACCAACTACGCCAACAAAAATGAAATGCCACCTCCAGGTCGAAGAAATATGCGCCTTGAAAATGTCGAGGAGCATGTTGGAGGCTCAGCCATGACAGCAATGACGGTGCTGTCCGCGCTCGTAAAAATACAAAAACTGACATTATCAATCTCATCGTCCATTGGTGTTCCCAATAGCAGTTACAATAGAGAAATATTGGATTACGCCAGAAAACATAAAATTGATACCGATGCGGTCAGTCAAAATCAGGAGTCCACATGGGTTTCCACGGTTTTGGTGCACGAAAGTGACACCAACAACGGCAAGTATCCCGGACAGCGGATATTCCTAGACCGCGGATACGACAAAGCTGTCACCCTAGAAGCCGCAGAAATGCGACAACTGTATAGCCAGCTCAAACAAAAAAACCTCAAAGTCTTATATCTCGACAAGTTTTTGGCCCAACAACCCCCGCCACCAAAAGTAAAGCCTGACAGCGACTCTTTACAATTCGGCCCTTTACTACAACAACAAACACTGAACATAATGCAGCAGATGCTCATTGGACAGCCTAGTCTGGACGTAGTGTATGAAGCTGGCAGCAACGGTAGCTATGATCAACATGTAGAGGATAAACTCAAACCGGTGGTGAATATTTTTACCACCGGTTTTCCATTTTTTTTCAACCATATCATCCCCGAAACTGAACGCTCTAAGGAAATCGATTCGAAAGAATTCAACGACGAGATTAAAGCGATCATTACGCTGCTGCACAATACGCTAGGCATTACGGACTTTTATAAATCGACAGGCCCGAGAATATCTGCTTTAGAAATGAATGACGCCATGCTTACCATGCGTGCCAAGATGCTCTATTGGACCCGAGATAACGCAGATCGACGTTGGTTTATCGTGACTTTACATCATTATGGTGTATTGGGTATTGATCTTAAACAAGATCAGGGTTGGTATTGCAAAGCCCCCAAGCCCATCAGCAAAATTGAAAATACTGCTGGGGCAGGAGATTGTTTTAGAGGGGCACTGATGTACGCCTTATTAGAAGCACAAGCGAATAATAAATACACACTGCCATGTGCGTTAATGTTTGCAACCCAAGTGGCCACAGAGCGCTGTTATCACTTCAATATGGCAGATGCACGTCAATCCATTGAAGATAAATACGGCGACAAATACCGCGCGCTTGAAATAGCATACATGGCCGAACTCCATAAATTGGCCTCGAATGGAATTTAAAAGATTTCGGCGCTAAGAGCACGCTACGACCCTGCTCCCAATTTTCCAATGTACGCGCTGATGTACGCAAGTATTTTGCAAATACACCTCTAGACATATTAAACGTCTCACGTATGGTCACTATTTCATCAGGAGAAATATCAAATTGACCATCGATATCAACTTCATGAGTACGTAAGGTCAACTTGCCCTCGCTATGTTGCTTTGCTTCGGTTAGTGCCGTTGATAATTCAGAAAAAAGGTCACGTTTGCTCATGACACCAATCCTCCAAAAAAGTTTTCAACTGATTCTACGAATATGCCTTTCATGACTGAAGTATCCGTTAGTCACGTATACCTAGCAAATACTTCAAATCTGGATATACCTCATTTGCACGCTTATCATTACTGATTAGAAACCCCCTCGAACTTGGCCGTAATACATTCAACAAATAAAGAATCAAAATTAGAATCGGTAGGTCCCAACCACTGCCAGGCTATCAAGATAGTCGGCTCCTACCAAAGGACTGTCGGTTATTGAGTCATCAAGCATCGTACGACTCGCACTAATCACCAATGCCCAGTGCTTGGCAAAAGGATAAATGGCCTCAAGTCCCAATTGGTAATTGGTTGCCGCTTTCCCCTCAAAGGCAGTACGCCCGACCGCAACATCCACCTGCTGTGAAGCAATACCATAATAATAATTGACGTAATTTTTGTCATACCAATCCACGCTGGCCTTGGCTTTTATCTGCGCCCCTCGTCCAAAGCGCCAAATAGGCAAGTTAAGTGACACACTGGCCGTACTGGCTTTTGTACGGTCTGAAACATCCTGACCAACAGTCAAAGACAGTCCTGCGTAGCGCATACCGGCCGTCGCAACAAAACTCCCTTTTGGCGCATCATAACCGTTAAACACCTGATGATCTGAATAATCGCTGAACAATGAGGTACTACTGTCATAACCGTGATCTTGATAAATCAAACCAGTAAAGACCGACACATTCTTGTTAATTGGATATTCGTAGCGCACCAGATTATCCACACCAAAGTGCCAGTTACCGTAACTGGCATCAACGTATGGTGCCAGCGCTACCTGAGTATCGCTATCCTTCCAGGGTAAATTCACTGCTAATGTCGCTACGCCGACGGTGAGGTCCCACTGTTTTTTTTCATCTGATGCCGCCGCAGGCAGTGCCAACAGCGAAAGCGTGATAAACAATTTATTCATGGCCATTTACTCGTATTCCTTATTTTAAAAATATGAGCCTACTTTAGCGAGCCGACACACCAAGCACAGGTGTCAAATGTCACGAACTTGTTTAGAATACGGCAATTGATCACATCGTGACATTTGTCCATATGAGCCTTGCATGCTAACTGCCATAATCAACACACTTAACCCCAAAGCCGGATATCACTGGATGGCCAAACAACGTATTGAAGTCTACTTGTGTCTGGTCACCTGTGCTTTTTTGGTGCATTTAACCCATATAATTTGGGCTGAAGCACCACAACGTTTCTGGCCGATGACGAATCAGAATCAACTGAAAGTGTTTGGCATGTATGCCTTGTTTATTACAGGGTACGGGTTGTCTTTTGGCACTTTCAAACGTGAGCCCTCCAGACAGTTGCGGATGCTCGGGCTGTTACTGTCGACTTTGGCCACCGTGTTACTTACGGTCACATTCCAATACGGCAACCACGGCATACTGGCGATTATCATTGCCGCGCAGTTACCGGAGTTTTTTAAACCGAAGCTGTCGATTGTACTGGCGTTGATGTTTCCGTTGGTCTGCGGTTTTATTGATCGTTATATCAATGGTTTGATGTGGGCATATGAAAATGCCATGCTGTATGCGCTATTTAACCTGTTTGCCTTGATGACCAGCTCTCGCCTGATCAGCGAACGTCGCCTCAAAGAGCAATCTGTCACACTGTTGCGCGAACTCAAAGCCACCCAGCTGTTGCTCAGCAGTACAGCCAAGCGTGACGAACGCCAGCGTATTGGCCGCGATCTTCACGATACATTGGGCCACCAGCTGACAGCACTGAGCCTACAACTGGAATTGGCCTGCCATTTACCCAAAGAAGAATTACAGCCACATATTGAACGGGCAAGAACCCTGAGCGGCCAGTTGCTTGGTGATGTGCGCCATGCCGTCAGCGAAATACGCGGATACAAAACCCTCGACTTACCTTGTGCATTACGTGCACTAAGCGAAAACATCCCCGGCTTAAATGTGCTACTGATCCTCGACTATGACGACAACCAAATCGACGCCCGTCAGGCAGAAGTGATTTTTCGCTGTGTTCAAGAAGCCCTCACCAATACAATGAAGCATGCCGATGCCGACACCTGCATTATTGAGTTAAATGAAAGTGCAGGCGAATTGTCGCTTTCAATCAAAGATAACGGTCGAAATATAGATTCAAATAGCACAATTGAACCGGGAAACGGCATGCAAGGACTGAGTGAACGAGTGACTAAAATCGACGGCCAGTTTAATTTCCAAGCCACCCCCGAAGGCTTCATTGTCCAAGTCAATCTTCCCTATCAATAGAGGCATTAACATGACCCCAATCAAAGTATTACTGGTAGACGATCAAACGCTGGTACGGCAAGGCATTAACAGCCTGCTGCAACTGCGCGAGCACATTGAGGTCGTCGCACAACTACCTGATGGCAGTGGCGTAATGGAGGCGATTAAAATCCATCAGCCCGACATTATGCTGCTAGACATTAGGATGCCAGTAATGAATGGACTTGAAGTGCTCGAAGTCATGAAAGCTGACGGCATCAAATTGCCGACACTGATTTTGACCACCTTTGATGAACATGAACTAGTGCTGCAATGCATTGAGTTGGGCGCGCTCGGTTATCTTCGCAAAGACGTAAGCCTCGATGCTTTAATTGGCGCAATAGAGGCAATAGCCATCGGAAAATCTTGGTTTCAACCTGCGGTGACCCAGCGGCATCAAGGGGTTACAGTCCAGTCGGTCGAGCAGCAAACAGTTGAATTAACCGAACAGCTAACCGATGGCGAAATTCAGGTGCTAAGATTGGCGGCGGGTGGTTATTCCAACAATGAAATTGCCGGCGCCTTACACAAGTCGCTGGGGACAGTACGCAACAATATGTCGTTTATTCTGGCCAAGTTACAGGTCAGAGACCGCACCCGCGCAGTGCTCAAAGCGATTGAGCACGGTTTGATTTAACCACCGTCAAACGATTCCCGCAGATGAAACAATTTTATAATAGGGGTCACGGCCCTATATCCATATATCGATAATAGACTCTCAATTTAGAAATTTTTCTCCGGCCCTTATTATTATAAATCGCAGATTCTTGTGCCGGGTTGACTCTTTAGACAGGATTGTTGGCTGTTTGAATGGGAAACATCTGCTGTATTACTGTTGTCTTGTTTGTCTTTACTTTGTGACCATTGTTTGGCAAATGATGAACAGCAAAAACCTGATGGTTGTACGCTTGAGCGTACTATGATTGTTGATATAAAATTTAAACAAATGGTCATTAATTGTCGTTTCATTATCGTTACCCGAGTTGAATGGCAGGATTGCAGTTAATTTATATACTGATAAAAGGTCAATGCCCATTGCAGGACAGACACTCCTATAAAACAAGGCTTGCATTGCACAGTCCTTGCCAAACATTAAAACGCCATGAATAACAATAAGTTAAATTATATCCGTGAATTATATAAGCAACAAGAACAGAGATCGCTTATAACTAGGCGCTTATAACCGATCGGAACGCTAATAGCTTTAAGAGAAAACACTTATAGAGCAGCGATACGCTACATTAACTAATTTTGAAATGGATGAGTTTGCTTCGATGATTGCCTAAAATGAACAAGCCAGTTAATCTTTACAGATCAATAAGTAATGGAATCGAATAATGTTTTTCACTGTATACCAAAACCTAAAAAAGCCAATTGCCATTTGCTCAAGGATTGCGTGGGCTGCGCTATTGTCTTTGTATTTTTCGTTATCTGTGTCAGCGACTCAACTTGAAATTGTAAAAGGATTTAACGAGCAAGGTTTACCGAGCAACTTATGGCTGCAAGCCGTGCGAACGCGTCATTCAAATCAGAGTTGGTTAGAACTGCACCAATCAAAGAAACTGATGACGAAAACAGAGCAACTATGGTTTGAGGCGATTGAGCAACAGCTTGTGGCGTTCAACAAAGCAACATCTGGCATTCACATTTCCTTCGACGGGATCACACCACCGCAAAAAGTGAACATTCTGATTGGTAACCAGGGCGGAAATGACGGCTTTACCCTTGGTTTGGATACTATCTGCTTCGATCTCGCTGACTGGGTACGTGCTTATGGGCATCCTGATAAATCCACCCGCATCGTCAGGGTGCTGTCACACGAATACTCACATTTGTTAACCAAACTTTGGCTGAAGGAACATCAGGTAAAGATGGAAACACCGTTGGATCGGGCGCTTTGGTATTTGTTTTATGAAGGACTTGGCACCTATCGTTCATTATCTGAAAAATGGTTTGCTGCGGATAAAACCCCCTCCAAACTGGCACAAAAAACGCTGGCCGAATTGACACCAATATTTGTTGAACAATTGATAAAACTTCGTTCGGCAACTGAGGAAAATGAAAACCAATTGACCCGTAACATGACCTCGGGTTCATTTAGAAAACAATGGGGCTCGTTGACAGTGGGGATTTGGCTTGCCAACGAAAGCAAAGGAGATGATGCTAAGTTGACTCAGTGGATAAATTCAGGTCCTGAAGGTATCCTGATTTTGGCCAAAAAGTATCTGCCACAAGCGCACAAAGAAAAACTGATGGCAGGGTTAAAAAACCATCAAAGCGAAGAATGAAAACATACAGTGATAATTTTAAGGCTCACTGCGATAGCACCATGGAGCCATTCACCATCGTCCAACCACATTCCAATAGGTCTATAACGACTTGCTCAAAGGCCGTCCAACCATTCCCATCAACTTCTCAACAAGCAATCTTCTATTGTTGATTGCAGCTTTGCCAGTCTAATTGGTTTTATCAGATATTTTCCTATCCCCAGCTTTTTGTCTTCTTTTACTTCACCATAACCAGTACAGATAATAACAGAAATGTCTGAACGAATGTCCAAGATTTTTTTTATTAATTGTATTCCTGTCATACCCGGCATTGAGTAATCGGTTAATACTAAGTCAAATTGATTTGGATTTTCTTTGAACGTCGATAATGCATCCATCCCGTTGTGGCACACGGTGACGACATAATTTTGTTGCTCCAGATATTGCTGGTATATTTTGGCCTGTTCTATTTCATCTTCGACAACAAGAATCGTCCCAGTACCACTTTTACTATCAAGCCCTACAGCTTGTTCTACCAGAACCTGCGATTTTATCGCCGGCAAAAGCACCGAAAAAGTGGTGCCCACACCAATTTCACTGATGATTTTAATTTCACCGCCATGTTTCTCGACAATGCCATGAACCACACTTAAACCCAGACCGGTTCCTTGGCCCTGACTTTTAGTGGTAAAAAAGGGGTCGAAAATATTTTGTTGAATATTTAGCGGGATGCCACCACCGCTATCTTTAACATCCAACTGTAAATAACCGTCAGGAAATTTTTTCGATAGTTCATGGGGGCCATTCCTTTGTTTTAAACTAACTTCAATTTCTCCGTTACACTCGTCGCCGATGGCTTGAAAGGCGTTGGAGCACAAATTCATTAACACTTGGCACATTTGATTTCTGTCAGCCAAAATTGGCATGCACTGGGCTTTAATATTTTGGCGAAATTCAATATTATTTGGAATGATTGTGCTAATCATTTTCAGGTCTTCCCGAATGAGGGCTGATAAATCGTTCACTTTAGGACTTCCTAACTCCATTCGGCTAAATGTTAGTATTTGTTTTACCAAAGCTGCCGCTCGATCCCCTGCTGAATGGATAGCGATCAAGTTACTTTTTACTTCGACCCCCTTAGCCAGACGCATTAGCCCTAACTCACAATTACCCAGAATAGTCGCCAATATATTGTTAAAATCATGCGCAATACCACCCGCTAAAGTACCCAAAGATTCCATCTTTTGAGATTGGATCAGCTGATTTTCCAGTTTCGCACGTTCGAGCATAGTAGCCTGCAACTGCAGGTTCTTATTTTCCAATTCCAGTGTTCTCTGTGCGACCCGTTGCTCCAATTGGGCATGAGATTTTTGAATCGTTTCAGACATTGTTTGAAAGGCATCGGCAAGGAGCCCTATTTCATCATTAGAAAATCCACTCACTGTTTGGGAAAGGTCACCCTCACCCAGTTTTACAGCGTAGTGAGTCAGTTTTTGTAATGGTTTTGATATAGTTATCGTCAGAACAGTGCCTATGACAATCAAGATAAACAGTATTACCAAGATTAATATAATCGTTTCCCGTAAGGAATCTTGTAGAATTTGACGTGCATTCTGTGCTGCCAGCCTGACCATAACGGTAGAAACTTCTGAGGAGTATTCATAACCACTTCGATGCCTTAGAAAATACTCACCTAAGCTATTGGTGTATACCAATTTTTGTACTCTGTATTCATTGCTGGCCATCAAATTTAATGCCATTTGTGTATTGTTGTTATTAACTGCTCGCAGCGCTTCGTACTCCATTGCTATCAGCAGGATATTGGCTTGAGCAATTTTCTCGAAAAGGTCTTTGTCTTTTATATCACTCTCGGCAATCGCCCGTTTTATGACTCTGTCCAATTCAGTTTGAAATGCAAAGTATCTTTGTTCCCACTTTTTTTCTTGATTATAAGCATAGATACGAACACTTTGAGTCAGTATTTCATCGTAATAACGGATAAGATGAACCAGGTTATCCAGACTGGTCGAGTGGCTAAGCTTATCAATACTCTGTGGTATATGTCTTTCTAACGGTTCCGCCATTTTTTGCAGCTGGGAATACACTAAAATAGCTTCAAAAGTCGTTAAAGCGAAAACCAGAAGAAAACCAAACAACAATTTTAACTTTATGTTCATCGTCAGCTACTCAGTTATGATTTCTTTCGCGTTGTCCAAAATATCTTGAGGGACAATAATATTCAAGTCAGCAGCGGTTTTTAGATTTACAACAATATAATTCTGTCTTGGAGATTCAGTTTGCAACCAACTGGGTTTAGAGCCTTTTAATATCAGTGCTGCTTTCTCTCCCGAAATTTTGGCTATTGCCTTAAAGTCACCCACATTACCCACTAGGTGCCCTTTCAAAACGCCTTCTTTATTACACGCGAACGAAGGCTTTTGATAGCGCTTGCTAAATTCGACAATAATTTCTTCTCCACCGGCATGGGTCAAGGTATCACAGGTCGAATAAATGGAATCAAACTGGTCCTTGGTATTTTCGAGCTGAGTTCGGATCTCCTTTAAATCGACTGCAGCAATATCAATGACGTTAATTCCTCGCTTCGCAAGTAGCTGCTTAACATCCCGGAATTGATTGGTTGAATTGGGCTCACCTTTTCTATGGACTACAGCGAGGGTTTTTGTATGCGGGAAAATACGTTCAAAAGCATAATATTGTTGAGTAAAGGGAACGTAATTTCTGGTGCCTACCAAATGATTGCCAGAAGTCTTCAAAGATGCAATGAGTTTGGACTCTACCGGGTAAGTGCAAATCGAAAAAACAACCGGGATCGGATTTTTGTATTGCTCAGTCAACTCCTTCGCAATCAAAGTGCCGGGTGTGGTCAACGAATAGATAAGATCAACCTTATCATCAATGAAAGACTGTATTATTTGGCGTTGTCTAACGATGTCAGTTTCAGAATTGCGCTCTAAATATTGAATGTTTTGACCTTCAATATAGCCATTTTCCTGCAACGCTTCTTTAAACCCTGCTACGCTTCGACCAAATTCAGGATTTCCCCCCCAACGAGAAATTCCTATTGTGATTACATCATTAGACTGGGGCTTTAAATAGTTAAAGACCAGTCCTCCAATGACGAAAATACTAATTAAAATACCCGTCAGTATAAAGATATCACGGCGATTTTTGATTGGCTTATTCATAGCAACCTGTAGGCGAATTGATTATATTTCATAGTCTTAAAAAAATAGAGAGTGGGGATACTATGAATTATGGCAGCTTATTACACGTACCAGCAAATTATTGTCTTGAACAAAAAGCTATCCAAACAGACTCACGGTTCGAGGTTTAAAAGCTGTATTTGATGCTGATACCCCAAGTGCGAGGATCATTCCAACTGGCCTGCACTGAATTGGCAGGAATGCCATCAATAATCTGTGAATGCACTACCGCACGATTAAGTACTGCTTTATTACCAATATTCTTAACATAGGCAGTGACGATAAATTTGTCGTTGACACTCCAGATCAGTCGCGCATCAGCCATAACATGAGCATCAACTTTCACTTCAGGTATGTTGGTATCAAAGGCAAAGTAATCATCCTTATAGTGAGCTTACAAATGGATAGCTCAACTTTTGCAAATTGAGCGGGGATAATGACCTCACCCAAGCAAAAGGAGCAAAACCATGCCAACCCCAAAAGAATTACTAGCGACAGCCATATCCGATTTCACCCATTGGCGTAAAACCAAAAGCCATTCATCTGAACAGACACCTGAATCACTACGCCTACAAGCTGTCGTGCTACTTGAATATTTCCCATTCACCAGGGTGACGACAACGCTGAAACTCAGTAGCAGCTTGCTTCGTCGCTGGGCACTGCGACAACCTATGACCGTTCACAGCCAGCAGTCCAATGAATTTATCGCACTCCCGCCATCCGAGGTGCCAAAAAACCATCTGGCACTTGAGCTTATTCTTGGCAATGGCTGCCAAATGCGCTTGTTTGGCGACATCTCTACAGATCAACTCAATGTCGTCACACAAAATATTCTCATGCAT
>JABSOG010000189.1 GCA_013216025.1 Algicola sp.
TCATCGTTAGACATATTGCCATCGTCTAAGTAAACAAGTTCGAAGCTTGCGGGCGCTGAAAACGTTTGACCGCCGTCGATTGAACGCACCGGTTTAACACCAGCAGGGGCATGTAAAACGGCGGTTTCGCTAGCAAAACCAAATCCTGCGGCATAACCCAAACGCGACGAATAAGTGGTTTGCTCATGCTTAACCGGCATCCAATTCATGCCACGATTTAATGAGCGAAAAACGGTGCCCATGTCGGTACCAACAAATCGCATGTGGTCATTAAAGGGGTTGATAGAATAACCCGCCATCGCGCCACCACCGCCAATACCCCAAGGCTTAAAACCGCTGATCTCACCACTAATTTCACTGGTTGAACAACCTTTGTCATCTACGGTTTCACCCGGTTGAGTGTTGGCACATATATCGAATTGATCGGCAACCGTATCACCGTCAGTGTCTACTTGGGGAATATCTGGAATGGGTATTGGCGTAGGTAAAAATACCGGATCGACATTGGTGTCACTGCCCCCACTACCGCAAGCATTCAACAAGGTTAAACTAAGCCCGACTATACAGGCAGAGACAAGACATTTTAATGGTGACATAAAGAGGGCTATTTTCAATTTGAATAAGAAAAATTGGCGCGATCATACGTCAATTGAGTACAGGCTACAAATGGCAATGTATACCCGCCTACGGCGAACCGCTTTTATACCGCTCGGTGAGTTTCATAAACTCTGCTTTTAACGCCTTATTTTCAAACTTGACCATGTCGGGGGCTTGCATATTCACCAACGCATCAAACTGCTTTAAACCGACCTTTATCATCGACACCACGCTATGGCTTAACGACACGGTTTTATAAGTATTGGTCGCCACAAAAAGCTCACCTTTGGCTTTTTTTCTGGCAACGTGCACTTTGTCTGCCTGACTTTTGAGGATTTTAATATACAACCGGGCAGCTTTTTGGGTCAGTTTATTGGTTTTAATGTTACTTTCTAAAATGCCTCTGTCACCCAACTTATGCTCAATACCCCTATTGGCTTGTTTGATATTGTGCTGCGCTTCTGCCTGATATTTTTGCATGTGGGGAATGTAGTCGCCTTCAACCTTTTTAATGAACGTCTCTTGCATATGCACGACCACTTTATACAGCACCACAAACATCCCGTAGTACCTTTTAGCCGCGATCAGGTCTTCGCCGCTTTTTTGCGTCAGCCCCTGCAACTCAATGGCCATGGCTTTAATATTGTCATAAACCACCCGCATATTAATCAGATCGTCGCCCGATATACTGCCAAACCAAATCTCGAGTTGATCGTCGGTCACCTTGATGCCAATTTCTTCAAGCGCCTTGGCAAAACGCTGCTTAACTTCGATGATGCGTTCGCGGTAAAGTACTATTTTTTGTTGAGCGTCGACAATTTTTCTTTTATATCCAGTAACAGTCGTTCTTATCAGGGGAATGTTGTCCATGCCAAGCATTGACTCTTCAGGCGCGGTTATCTGCTTTCGTCGATATTCGTTAATATTGGCCTGTTCATCGGCGATTTGCGCCTCTAAGTCATGCACTTCATCTCGATAGACATTAAGGTTCGACAGATGAAACATCTTCAGTGCCTCATCAACCAAATCGTTAATGTCTTGTTCGTTGTCTTCTTTATCTTCAGAGAAAAATGCAGAATCGGGCAAGCTGTCATGCTTGTCCATCAATGACACAGTATCATCCAATACCGGAAAAGCATCTTTGAAAAGATCTTTGTAGTCGACTGCGGATGCCAATGCAACGGGGTTAAAGAAAACGACACTTGCCAAAATCAACCATTTAATCATCTTTGTTTCTCTTGTCATTTATGACAGTCAGTGCGCGGTTTGAAGGGGTATATTGCGCATAATTAATTCGTTGGTGAGAGTAGCATAGATTGTGTTGGTGGTAAATTTGCAGCGCCAGGCCGCAATACCTATTAAGGCCGTTGAGCAAACCGGCCTTGTGGGTTTAGCCATCAACGTCAAGCTTTGTATTACGCCGACTCACTTGTATGTTGGCATAAACCGCAATCATTAATGGTAGCAATGCAATTGTCAAAGGTCTTGTCAGTGCACCGAATTGACTGCTCAAATAATCGGGCCTGGATATCACCAACACTATCGTCAATAAAAAGATGATTATCGTCAATACCAAGCCTGAATAAATAAAAAACCGATTTAATTTAACATGCTTTACCACATCGGAATCATATCTGACCATGCTGATGGCAGTGCTGATTAAACACAACAATGCACAGATAAGTGCACTGATCATTGCAAGGCCGTAAGTGAACATCACACCTTCCATGCTATCCTGAGCACCCGCAACTTCCCGAGCCGTAAGTGTTTAAAATATTTATCATTATACCCGTCGTTTGTTTTTCTAAAAAAATTAAAGAACAGTCACTTTAAGAAAACACTTTTTGTGCTTTATAAGTAACTGTCCCAAATCGACCCTAAAATTATTATGCTCAACAGACCAGATCAGGACAATTGAACGCGTGCCTTTAGAAGGTCTAACGTATCGAAACATCGACTCAGCGAGATATCATCATGATCGCCGTCGTCGACGTCGCTCATCCACAAGATCCAATCCTGAACGGCATCCAGTTCATCCAAGCTTAAGAGCGACCACCTAGCCTTGAAATGGTCATCCCAATAATCTGAGTTTGCCGATCTGTCCAGCCCAGCTACGATCGAGTCGTAGGACAGCAGACCTGGAAGCTGTTCATTGATCCCCACCAGCAAAATACCCGGCAGATAAAAGACAAACGCCTCCGGTGACAATGCGCTTACGGCCGAAAAATTATCCTCGACAATATCCAGTGTCAGCGCCGACCAATGGTCGACACACAGCGAGGCTAATTCGGCCAGCTCATCTTCACACAAGCACTTTGATAGTGTGAGGATCTGTGGTTTCGTGCGCTTTTTAAACGCCTTTTTAATGATCTCTATCATTAATGCCCTATAGCAGCTCTTACTCAATCAACACATCAATGGCTTTTAAGATAACCCCCCAGGCTTTCGAGCCTGAATGGATCATATCAAAGTGACCCGCGCCCGGCACAACTTTTACCGTTTGCTTAGCATCAAGACTTTGTGCCAATGGCACTATGGTGTCTTTGTCGCCATGGATCAGTACAGTGTGAGGATGAAACCCCTGTTTCATTGGGTTAGCCAGATTATACTCCGCTGATTTCTCGCTATATGTGCCACCCATAAATGCAGGCGTAGCTGTTTGACAGTCATTTTTGCCTAGCGCATATTTTTCAACGTCAGAAATAGCTGCAAGCCCAATAACACCTTTGATGGGGTTTTTATCGGCCTTTTTATTACCCTCTTTATTAACGTAATGCTGCCCGGCAAGTAAAGCCAAATGGCCTCCGGCAGAATGGCCCATCAAAATAATCTCATCGGTATTGAGATTATACGACTTCAACTGTTGGACGTAATCGATGCCCTGCAATATATCCTTAAATGAACCCGGCCAAGCGCCGCCAACATCCCCTGTTCGGCGATATTCCAGCGACCAAACCGCAAAACCGGCCTGCGACAATGCATGGGTGGCCGCATGGGCATGTTTAATATCGTATGCATTTAACCAGCAACCACCATGAATAAACACAAGCAAGGGCCCGGTAACGTGCATTTTACCGGGTGGCAACCAAAGCTCGCCGTATTGCAGCGCGTCATCACCATATGAAATCTTCTTTGCGGGTGCGCCTTGCGGCAATTTAAGTACACTGGGATATGAAACGTTGGTTAATGCCTGTGCTTGTGCCTGATCTGCGCTTTGGGCCAAAGCCGATAAAATGCAGCAGCTGATGGCTAGTATTGCTCGTAGATAATCTATAGTTTTCATTTGTTTTTTGTTTTATTGATAGGCGGATATGAATCTTACCTTACATACGCTCTGGAGCTTACATGAATTACGATAAATTCAATCAGTTTTGTGGGGCTTTGCCTGCAACAACCTATGTCATGCAATGGGGGAACTCACATGTATGGAAAGTCGGTGGAAAAGTATTTGCCATCGGTGGATGGGCAGATGAAAAGCAGCCTGCTTTTACTTTTAAAACATCAGTGTTAAATTTTGGTTTTTTGAGTGAGTGTGAAGGCTATAAACCAGCGCCATATTTTGCAAACCGAGGAATGAAATGGATACAACAGTTTGACAATGCACAAGAAAAAGACCAAGACCTGCAATACTACCTGACAGAATCTCATCGCTTGGTTTCATCTGGATTAACAAAAATAAAGCAAAAAGCACTTGGGTTGAATCAAGATAAAGAATAAAGCCGGTCAGCGTTAATTGACTCTGGCCCTGTTTATTACGCTGGGATAGCAATTTTTTAGAAAAAAGACCAAGTTTTGAGTGGAATCAATAGTTTACGTTTTTAAAGTGCCATCAAAAAGTGATTTGACCAGATTTTTGCAATAGACCGAATAGCTGCTAGTATCATTTCGCTGCCTTAGCAGTAAGTAATTGATATAAAATAAAAAAATCAATAATAATGAATACAACAGGAATTTAAAAATGAAAAATAATAAACTGAAAAAAACTTTGCTGGCCATGGGATTAGGATTGGGTCTGAGCCTTAGTGGCAATGCCAGCGCACTTGATGATTTATGTCTCCACTTTCAATATAAGTGTGGTCAGGGCTATAACTTTGCTTGTGACTTAATGAAAACTTACTGTTAGTCTGCAAATCCCGTGGTAACGCGCGATTAGAAGGGGTCTACCATCTACCTATTTCGATGATAGACCCCAGTCAACTATGGACCGCACAAACATCAAAGCCCCATTAACATACTAATTGCAGCTATACCAAGCTGGCCAACATCTCTTCGGAATAATCCAACAAATCGGCACCTGACTTCACTTTACTGACATAATCGGGATTGGCAATAAAGGGTCTGCCTATGGCAATCAAATCGAATTTATCTTGTGAAATGGCCGTGCTGGCATGTTGTGCAGAATAACTTCCATTGCCGACAAGGGTTTTACTGTAGTTGGCTCGTACATATTGGGATACCCGGCCGCCCAAATAGTCAAATTCCATGCTGTCATCAAAAATACCGATGTGCACATAAGCCAAATTGCGCTGCTCCAACTCGGCAAAGTAGTGATCGAACACATCGCGATCTCGACTATCTGGGGCGATATTGAAATAAGCGCCCGGACTCACCCTCAGTGCCGTTCGGTCTTGACCAATTCGTGCAACTACCGCATCCACAACGGCTAATGGAAACCGGGCCATATTCTCTGGACTGTCGCCATATTCGTCAGTTCGCTGATTACTATCATGATGTAAAAACTGGTCGATTAGATAACCATTCGCACCATGTAATTCTACCCCGTCAAAACCCGCCAACATCGCGTTTTCTGCCGCCGTAGCAAAATCATTAACCAACCCTTCAATATCTTCATGACTAACCGCTTTAGGCACTTGGTAAGTCAATTCTCGCATTCTTGGTACACTACCCTCAACCGCCAATGCCGAAGGGGCCAATACGTCACCACCGCCGTAAAAATGGGGATGGGCAACCCGTCCGGTATGCCATAACTGAGCAAATATTTTGCCACCATTGTCGTGAACCGCCTGAGTCACCTTGCGCCAACCTTCGATTTGCGCCAATGAAAATAGTCCGGGCACGTTCGGATAACCTTGAGCATCAGGACGAATAATTGTCGCCTCACTAATGATCAAACCTGCCTCTGCACGGCGACCATAATACTCAGCCATTGCCTGAGTCGGCACCAAATCATCATCTGCCATACAGCGAGTTAAAGGGGCCATTAATACCCGGTTGGTCAGATTAAGTTTTTCGTTTAGCGCAAAAGATTGAAAAAGATTGTCGGTCATCAGAGTGCTTCCTATCTTGAATGTTCGTTCAAGATAACCTTATTTGAACGTTCATTCAAGTATTATTTTTGAATGAACGTTCAAATAAGGTTATCATTGATACCAAGAGACCCCCGAAAAAGACAATTTTTTATGCGAAGTGCCGAGTTTGATTGCCAAAAAGTATTAAGAGCTGCCATGACAGCCTTTATGCACAAAGGTTATGGCAAAACCAGTATGCAGGATTTAAAAAAGGCGACCGGATTGCACCCAGGATCAATCTATTGTGCATTTGACAGTAAACGGGGTTTGCTGCTGGCGGCGTTGGGGCAATATAAAAAAGACCGAAACAGTGAGTTCAACGATTTTTTTCCGGGCAAAGCGGCTGTTTTAACCGAGTTGAAACATTATTTAGACCATATCGTGCAAGAATGCTTGAGTTGCGATGCCTCAAAAGCTTGTTTGTTAACCAAAGCGTTAAACGAATTGGCAGATCAAGATGATGAAATACAAGGAATTGTCACCGAGAATCTGGCAGGCTGGCAACAATCAATCACGATGCTATTTGAACAAGCCAAAGTCAAAGGCGAATTAAGCACCCAAAGGGACAGTGAGCACCTTGCCCGTTATTTTGTGATGGGTGTGTACGGTCTTCGCACCTTCGCCCAGACCCATCCAAAAGCGCACGTTTTACAACAACTGGCTGATCAGTTATATCATGATGTTTGTTACGAACCAGCGCCTAAAATCGCCGAACAGGTGGTTAACTGACAAAATTCATCATTAAGGCTGGCCAAATGAACCGCCTGTATTTGCTCGGCGGTGTAATGAATGCCATCAAGCTTTCGCTCAAAAGTCGCGGTAGCGTCTGACACCAGCGTGACCTCAAATCCCAGATTCGCCGCCATTCGCACTGACGTAGAAACGCAATGATCAGTGGTTAAACCCACAACAACTAATTTTTCGATTTTGTGCGTGTGCAGATATTGCTCCAGTTCAGTGCCAATAAAAGCACTGTTGACCAGCTTTTTAAATATCGGCTCATCGGGCAATGGCCGTCCTTCGTCTTTGGCCTCATGACCAACATTACCCGGGTAAAATCTTGAAGTTGCGACCTCGGCACTATGATGTACATGAATGACCGCGCGTTGTTTGGCACGCCAAAAAGCCAATAAGTCAGCAATATTGGCCTCAGCGTTGAGATTGTTTCTTTGCCCCCACGCCGGGTCGTCGAAAGCTTTTTGTACGTCAATAACCAAAAGCGCGGCATCTTGCATAATTTTATCCTGTTAAATTGTTGGTAAGGAACAGGCATAAAGTCTACTATAATCCCTGTTGGCATAAATGACATAGATATGACGATTTACGCCATCCTCACCCAATAGATAATTCGAAAGGAACATGATGCAACCCATCAAAAAAATGGCTTTTATTTGCTTTGAAGGATTTCAGGCGCTGGATTTAGTTGGGCCAATGGAGGTATTTTCTTTGGCCGTTGTGGCGGGAGAAGCGGGTTATGAATGTCACTTACTGTCTGAACAAGGTGGATTGGTCACCAGTACATCGGGCATGATGCTAGCGACTGAAAAGCTGATGTCGTTGGCCGGATTTGACAGCTTGATTGTGGTTGGCGGAGAAAATGTTAAACAACTGGGGCAACATCAACCGCTGATCCAATATATCGAGGCACAGCAAGCTAACGTGAAACGGATTATTTCGATTTGTTCTGGTGCTTTTTTATTGGCAGGCGCAGGATTATTGGCGCATAAAAAAATTACCACCCACTGGAGCTGTATTGATGCACTGCAAACTCTGGTGCCCAGTGCCGAGGTCATAGAAGACGCCATATATATCAAAAGCGACAATCTCTATACCTCAGCCGGGATCAGCGCAGGTATGGATTTGGCTTTGTCTATTGTTGAAGAAGACTACGGCAAAGTGCTCAGCTTGGCCGTTGCCCGAGAGATGGTGATTTTTTATCACCGACCGGGTGGTCAAAAACAATTTTCAGACTTGCTGCTCGCTCAAAGCCTGTCTAATGACAACATCAAACTGGCCTGTTTAACCATTCATGAAAATTTAACCCTAGACCTATCCGTTAACTTCTTGGCCGAACAGGTCAATATGAGCCCGCGTAACTTTTCGCGCCAATTCACCGAGCAACTAAACCTGTCTCCCGGCAAATATGTTCAAAAAGCCCGGGTAGACCGAGCCAAACTCCTTTTAGAGCAAGGACAACTGTCAGTCACTCAAGTGGCAGATAAAGTCGGCATTAAAAGTATTGCCGTATTAAACCGACTCTTTAAAACATACCTAGCGATTAGTCCGAGTGACTATAAACAGCGCTTTTATAAGTCTCCCTGACAAAAAGTGCCGTGACAAATACCTTCTTATAAAGTTGAACGGGGTAAGGTTTAGAATCTTGCTTTGTAAGTGGCTATTTAGTGTAAAATAAATCGAGACCATTGATTCATTCGTTATTATATTTTAAAGGGCATTTATGCGTATTTTCTTGATTATTGGCGTTATCTTTTTTTGTTCTGTGCCTAACGCAAAGGGCGAAAGTGATTCACTGGCTGTTGGTATAGATGCTGTCGTGACTAAATTCATGGCAAAAAGCAAATACACAGGGTTATCTATAGCCGCATACAACAAAGGAAAAATGCGCTTTAACCAGTCCTACGGTTATTCAAATCACACAACTCTAAAACCATTCACAACTCATGAAAGCATCGCTTTAGGTTCTAATATAAAAACTCTGGTTGCCGCCGCGATATTATTACTCGAAGAAAACAACAAGCTTAAACTCACCGACAAACTCGCGCAGCATTTGCCTTTTAAACTCAATCAAGCCCAAGCGATTACGATTGAAGATATGCTGTGTCATGTATCTGATCTGCCTGACGTTTTTGGGGGTGACGGCTACGACGATTATGAATGGCAAAAAGCCAAATCACAAAAAGAATTCATTGACCAATTAAATCAAAGCAAGCGAAAAATATCCCCCAAAGTTGAATATCGTTATAACAACACAGCTTACTTTTTATTGGGGCTTGTTATTGAACATATCAGCCATCAACCTTTGGGCGATTATTTTCGAGCGCAAATATTTTCGCCATTGCATTTAGACCATGCCTATTATTTGGGTGACTCATATTACTACCCGCAATTGACCAAAATGTATCAGCTAAAAGATGGCGCAATAGCAGACTACGAAGATCCGGTAGAATACAGAATAGTGGCCGGTGCCGGTGCACTTGGCGGTGATATTACGGCGTACAGTAAGCTTTTTTCAGGCATATTAACTGGTGATGTTCTTGCCGAGACATCCAAAACTAAAATGAAAACCCCCTGCCGGTTAGCTGATGGCTCATTTGCGGTTAACCGTAAAAAACAACAAACAGGGTTAGGTATAGAAATATCCCAAATGGATGATCAACGAGTATTTAGCCGTGGCGGGGCAATGAACGGGCATGTTTCGGCGATAGTCCATTTTGAAAAAACCGGGCTGACTATGGCGATTGTCGGTAATACCTTTATGCGACTTGCGCCTGTTTTAGATTCTATTTTTGAGCAAAAATTACATCATCAATTTAATTAATGATCATCCTGCCAATTTGCAGATAGTAACGTTGCAATTTAAGCGGGCATAAATGCACCGCCTACATGAGGTTGGTCTTACTGCTGGCTTATCCCTTGAATTTGCTCGGTTAAAGACTTAACCAGCGGACCATTTTTTTGTTGTTTGGCCAGCGCCAACCCTTGTTTTAGGATGTTGCTGGCTTCAATCAGTTGGTCTGATTTAATCAGCGCTTCGCCATAGCTGTCGTAGGCATTGGCTGAGAATGGATAGTGAGTCACGTTGAGCTTAAACAGTCGAACGGCCTGTTTTGCTTTATTAGCAATAAGCAATTTGTAGCCCAATCGGTTGACATCAAACTCCAAATTATCCGCTTTGGTGTCTTGCCCAAACCGTTGTTGCAACTGATTATAAGCGCCATCAAATCCCTGTATTGTCATTTCATTTTGAAACCACCAAGCCAGTGGGATCTCGCTATTGCCATCGTTAATGATCGATAAAATACTGAGTTTAAGATCAAACAAAGTTGTTCTGTTACCGTCACTGGACATCATCACGATGATCAGGTCATTTTCAAAGTCATGGAATTTGAGCGCATAATGATCCGGGGGGCTGTTGCCATCATGCTCCCATGATAGCAACTCGTTTTTACTGTTCACTGAAAACCGGCCAAAATCAAACAACGCTCGGGTGCTGCTGCCCGACAGTAAATCGCCGGGTAAGGCAGCTTTGATGCTTTGGGCGAGGATAAACTTTTGTTGCCAAAGCGCCAGCTCAAACTGGTATATGTCGTAGGGCGTGGTGAAAAACGTCATGCCCTCAATAGCGTTGGGATCAATTTTGTAGACCATTGATGCAGTGTGTTGTTTCATCGAACCCGGGTTTACTGAGTGGCGCATGTTGGCCACGTCAAAAATCTGCTGTTGTAAGAAAGCCTGAAAGTCCATTTTCGTCACCGCTTCTACAATATGGGCCCTTAGAACGATATTAATATTGCCGTATAAAAATCCTTCTCCGGGGGTAAAGGCCAATTTCTCGATCTTTTCAATTTGTTCCGCCACATCAACTGAATCAACATTATCAATCCAATGAATGCGGGGGAGTCCTGATGTATGTGTCATCAGGTGTTTGATGGTCACCTTGTTCGCCCACGGGTTCAGCTTTGGAAAGTATTTGGAGACACTATCCTGATAAGATATTTTACCGTCTTCTACCAGCTTCATTATGGCGACAGTGGTCAACTCTTTGGCGATTGAGCCAGCACTAAAAAGGTGCTGTTCGGTCAACTGTAATTTTTTCTGCTTGTCGGCAAATCCAATCCTATTGTGATAAAGCACCTTGGTGCTGGTACCGACCAGTATTGCGCCGTTAAACCCCACTAACTCATTGGCTGTTTTCATTAGCGTATCTAGCCTTTTGGGGAGCGACTTATTTTCGCTGGCCAGCAACTGACTACTGAAAAGAATAAAGAGGGTTAAAGTAATAAAGATACGCATGAATGATCCTAGTTGTATTGCCCACATCGGGTTGATGCGACAAACCTACCAAAGCGTGATGATTTACACCATAAACACTTGGTTAATAGTGGTGACAGTTGGTGACACTTGACTATTCACTTCTCTGTAGGCCCTTGTTTATATGGATGGCTCAGTTGCTTCGGTAGATTCATGGTGATAGTCTTCGACTACTTGGCATAATCAAAAATGGGGAGTTGGTGCGTGGGTTTTATTAAAATAGGCGATGATCTGTTGGTCAATACCCTACAACAATCCATTACCAAAGACGGTGTTGCCCTAAAATTGCCTGACTTGTCGTATCGGTTATTACTGACTTTGGTTGAACACGCCCCCGAGGCGGTGAATCGCGAAGAGATAATAAAATCGGTCTGGCAAGGGCGGGTTGTCTCTGATGAAAGTCTAAAACAACGTGTTACCCGCTTGCGTGGTGTCATAGGTGACAAGTCTGATGAGCCATTTTATATAGCGGCTGTGCGTGGCATTGGCTATCGCTTGATTGCCCCCATTGAACGATTCGATAACCCGCCCGAACAGGTCGAGGCATCGACACAAAAACACAGTCGATTTGGTAAAAAACACGCGCTTTTGATTGGTTTGTGCAGCTTATTGCTCATGGCCATTGGCTGGGCAATTAACAATAACAATGGCCAATCAACACCGCTCTCATCGGCACAGCTTAATGCACTGGACTATACCAACCAAGCGTTCACTTATTATGCCCGTTACAATCCAAGAGACAATGACACGGCGGCAACCCTTTATCGAAAAGCCATCGCAGCCGATCCCAATTACCACCTCGCTTATTCGGGGTTAGCCAATGTTCATGCGCAAGGGTATTTACAATTTGGTCAAGGTTATGACTGGACAGAAAAATCGATTGAATTGGCCCAAAAAGCAATGACGCTGTCACAAACCAGTGCCAGTGCACACAAAGCAATG